>JAHZLQ010000041.1 GCA_022599775.1 Gammaproteobacteria bacterium | reverse complement strand
CTCAGCGTCAAACGCAATGCACCCCGCTGGATCAAGGCCCTGACTCAGTACGGATTGCTCCCCGTAGCACCCTGAAACCTGCCTCGGTAACACCATGGCCACAGCAGGCCAGGCATCTCTGCGCCCAAAATCAGCTCTCTTTCACGTTAACCAACGCCCACCTTGCCGCCCGTAGCGCGCACCGGCGTCGGTTTGAGGTGCTTCTTGCGGATATAGATCTGCTTTTCGACCACGGCCACGCGTTCGCGGTGACTGTCGCAGATGTCGATGTGGTGCACCGGCAGATACTTGGTTCCATCTCGAGCGCTCTGGCGGGCGAGGTCGATGTCCTCGCTGCTGAGGCGGAACTGTGCGTGCACAACGCCGGTGCCGGGGCGCTTGAATTCGATCTTGGCGCCGTAGTCCCAGATGTTGTAACGCGGGCCCAGGTTGGCGATGTACATCAGCGCATAAAACGGATCGGTCATTGCGTAGAGACTGCCGCCGAAGTGCGTGCCCATGGCATTGCGGTTGAGCTTTCCGAGACGCAACTCGACATCGATCTCGCGGAAATTGTCGCTGACGCGAGTGACGCGGATACCGGCTCCCACATAGGGCGGATACAGCGACATGACACGCCGGAACAGGGTCGGGTTGCTCAGGATGACATCACCAATTTGCACTGCGCACAGCCCATTTGATAAGCGGGGCACAAGGCTAAGCGCTTTGCTGTAGGGCGGCAATCGGATCGTGCGGCGGCTGACCGTCCCCTGGACTGCCGGCTATGGCCGGTGCGCGGCGCGTTGTTGCTCCTGCAGCCCATGTGCCTGGGTCAGGGCGCGGTCCTCGGGTGTATCGTCCGCATGGTTCGCGGGCTCGGCAGGCAGGAATCCTCCGACCACATACTCCGTGACCTTCTGGCTGAGGCTGCGGTCGTCGCCCAAGCCGTTTTCCGTGGCCAGCGCGGGCAGAGATTCCTGCATCTCTCTAAGTTTGCGGTCCGACTCGGTAAAGGCGTCCTTGCGGCGGTAGACAGTCAAGGGTTCGAGTTCGACCGGAGCTTCATCGCCACTGTTGGCCTGTGTTGCGGTGTCGTCGGGCGCTGCATAGACCCGGAGCGCACAGCAGAGCAGCATCAAAGACGTCGCATGGCGTGGAGACACGATCAGGGCGCTTCGGCTGGCGGTCGACCAGAGGATGATTGCCGCCGTGGAGCCCTTTGGCAAGTGGCGGAGCCCGACCTGGCAATGCGATCGTTTTGTAGGACATTTCGGGCAAGGCGTGTCGGCAATTGTCGCGACGCGTTCGACGGGGCGTGCGACGGTGCCAAAAATGCCTATAACGAACCTATCTGGTTCTAGCCACGCGCAGGTGGTGGCTCGGCAACCACACTCTCTAAATGTCTTCTCGACCGATTTTCGGGGATATCGAATGCACTTCAGGACTTTGCTGCTGTCCGCCGGCTTGTGTGCTGCCGCGTCGCATGCGGCCATCGCCAGCGCGGCACTGCCGAACTATGACGCTTCCTTGATCGGCGCGTCCGCGCCTGCCGCAAGCGCACAGCGCCTTCAGCGCGCGCTGCGCAGTGTGCGCAATCGTGGCGGTTATCGCAGTGAAATCGACGCCCAGCTCGGCACGCCGTCGTTCCTGTGGGCGCCGCTGGGGGCCGCACCGGTCGCGGTCGGCCCGCTCAAGGCGATCGCTTTGCCGGAATCCCGTGCTCGTGCGCTGCTGTATCGACAGGCTTCACTGCTGGGACTCAGCCGCGACAACATCGACGCGGCGGAGCTGATCGACATCAGCGACCGCGGCACCGGCCCGGTGATCGCGCGCTTCCGCCAGCGCGTCGCCGGCACCGAGGTGTTCAACCGCCGTATCAGCGTGATGATGGATCGGGAGGGGCGGCCGGTGGCCACGTCCGGATACTTCGCACCGGATGTCGACATCGATGCCGTGGCGACGAAGCGCGGCTCTCTGGACGCTGCGCAGGCCATCGCCAGCGCGGTGCGCGATCTCGGCAGCAGCCTGTCACTTGGCTCGCTCGTACAGACGGCCAGCCGCGGTGATTACAGCCTGTTCTCGATTCCGGCGCTGGCGGACGGCCTGCGGTTCACGCGCGCACCACGCAGCAAGCCGGTGTGGTTCGCGAAAGCCGGCGAACTGGTCCCGGCGTTCTATCTGGAAGTGATTGGCGAAAACGCGCAGGGGCGCGGCCAATTCGGCTATGGTTATGTGGTGTCAGCCGACACCGGCGCTGTTCTGTTTCGCAACAATCTCATCGCCAACGACTTCAGCTATACCGCCTTCGCCGACAGCGGCGGCGACTTCCGTCCGTACGATGGGCCGTTGGGCAACGAGTATCTGCCGACCCCGGCGATGCCGGGCGACGTCCTGCCGCGCGTCAGCGCACCGCAGCAGAACGTGGTTCTGAGCAGCACGCTGCCCGAGGGTGTCGATCCCTGGCTGCCCGACGGCGCCACAACCACCGAGGGCAACAATACGTTGGCTTATCTGGACCTGGCAGCGCCGGACGGCTACAACGCGGGCAGTGATGTGCTCGGCGTGACCACCTCGGACGGCATGTTCGACTATCCGATCGGTGCCGACGAGGACCCGTCCGGTGACGACGTTCAGCAGGCGGCGATCGTCAACCTGTTCTACGTCAACAACTGGCTGCACGATCTGTTTTACCAGTATGGTTTCGATGAGGCCTCGGGCAACGCGCAGACCGACAACTACGGTCGTGGCGGCGCCGATGGCGATCCGGTCGAGGCCGAGGGCCAGGACAACTCCGGCCGCAACAACGCCAACATGCTGACGCCGGGCGACGGCAGTTCGCCGCGCATGCAGATGTACCTGTTCGACGGCCCGATCGCGGGCCTGGCGCAGGTGACCGCGCCGGACGCGCTCGCGGCGGAATTGAGCGATATCAAGTTCTCCGGAGCCTCATTCGGCCCAGGCGAGTTCGAGATCGAGGCCACCGCAGTGGAGCTGGCCGCCGATGTCGCGGGTGAGCCGACGGATGGCTGTCTGGACGTCTCCGTTCCCATCACCGGCACCACTTTGCCCGCCCCGCCGCAGTTGAGCATGGCTGGCAAGATCGCGCTGATCGATCGCGGCAATTGCAGCTTCACCACCAAAGAACAGTTCGCCACGCTGTCCGGCGCGACCGCCATGGTCGTGGTCAATAGCGGCGACGGCGCGCCGATCACCATGGGCAACGCCGATCTGCCGATCAACATCGGTGGTATCTCCACCGATCCGCTCTACATCCTGCCGGCGATCATGATCACCAAGGCCGATGGCCAGAAGATCAAGGATGCGCTTGCCGCTGGCGAGTCGGTGTCCATGAGCATCCGCCGCGATCCGGCGATCGACGAGGACGGCACACTCGATAACCTGGTCATCGCGCACGAGTTCTTCCACTACGTCAGCAACCGCCTGGTCAACGACGGCTCCGGCCTCAGCAACAACCAGGGCGGCAGCATGGGCGAAGGCTGGGGCGATTTCGCGTCGCTGCTGATCGCGCTGCGCGCGGACGACGCCACCCCGGACAAGCTGCTCGGTGCCTATTCGACCGGCTTCTATGTGATCCCGGACTATTACTTCGGCATACGCCGTATTCCGTATTCGGCGGACCTCGGCACCAACTGCCTGAGCTTCAAGCACATCGAGAATGGTGTCGAGTTGCCGACCGAAATCTGTCAGGTTTCGTTCGGTGAAGATGGCGCCAGCAATTCCGAAGTCCATAACGCCGGCGAGATTTGGGCCAACATGCTGTGGGAGGTCTACGTCTCCCTGGTGCAGGCACATGGCTACCAGGACGGTCGTGACCGAATGATCAGCTACCTGATCGACGGCCTGAAGATGACGCCGAGTTCGCCGACCTTCACCGAAGCGCGCGACGGCGTGCTGGCCGCGGCGATGGCCACCGACTTCAAGGACTTCGCGCTGGCGTCGCGCGCGTTCGCCAAGCGCGGCATCGGCGTCCACGCCGTATCGCCGCCGCGCAGTGACAGTGACCATGCCGGTGTTGTCGAAAGCTACGTGGCCCTGGTCGGCAGCGCGCCTGAACTCGGCGTGCTCAAGGATGATGATTGCGACGGAGACGGTGTACTCGATGCCGGCGAAACCGCCACCGTCGAGGTGTCGCTGCTCAACAACGGCGGCTACGAGCCGGGCAGTTCCGTCGAGATCGGCATCAGCACCACCGCGCCCGAGCTGAGCCTGGGTAGCGACACGCTGACGATCAAGCTCGGTGACGTCGGTGAGACCGTATCGGCCGAACTCGAGCTGAGCCTGGCCGAGTCGGTGAGCGAGATCATCGAGTTGCCGATCACATTGACGCTGACGCCGGCTGGCACGCCGGATCCGGCCGTCGAATACCCCGAGCCGGTCGAAGTGGTGCTGCTGGCGAATTCCGATATTGCGCGGACCGCCACCAGCGACGATTTCGAAAATCCGGTGCTGTCCGAACCGGACTGGGCGCGCGAAAGCGTAGGAACCACCGATCAGTGGGAACTGGTGAACGAGGACGAGCTGCTCGGCTCCGGCACGGTCTGGTTCGCGCCGGACAAGGAAACCGCATCGGATCTTTCCCTGATCACGCCGAGCTTCTCCGTACCGGCCGAGACCGCATTTTCCATGTCATGGGAGCACTACTACTCGTTCGAACCCATGTCACCGTTGCCACTGCCGGGCTTTGGCGGCGGATACGACGGCGGCGTGGTTGAAATCAGCGTAGACGGCGGGGAGTGGACCGATGTGCTCGATGCTGGCGGGAGCTTCACCGGTGCCGGCTACAACGGCGCAATCGACGCCCTGGATGGCCGCGAAGGGTTTACCGGCACTTCAGCCGGCCTGCTCGACAGCGCAGGCCTGGTGGCCGAAGGCCTGGATTTCGGAATCGCTCTGGCCGGAAGCAGCGTGCGCCTGCGCTTCCGCGTCGTTACGGACGAGCTCGTGGGCGACTATGGCTGGTCGGTCGACAACGTCAGCGTGACGGGCGCGGCCGAGCCACCGTTCCTCGCCGTCAGCGCCAACGAAGGCGAGTGCACCGTCATGCCGCCAGACGATGACGACGACGATGATGGTGACACCGGTGGCGATGACGATGATGGTGACACTGGTGATGACGGTGACGGTGACGGTGACGGTGACGGTGACGGCGACGGCGACAGCGACAGCGACGGCGATGACGGTGACGCCATGGGCGGTAATGGCAGCAACGGCGGAAGCGGTGGCGGTGGAGCCATGGGGTGGATGTGGCTGCTGTTCGCTGGTGTTGCCGGTCTGTTGCGCCGTCGCAATGTGGCGCGACCGAACCCGAGTGCGCCCCAGAGCAGGGGCCGCCGTGAGGCATCGCCGCTGGCGCAGGCTCGACAGGAGCGCGACGCCGCCATGCGGGTCGTGCTCGACGATTCGAGGCAGGCGCCGACCCGCGGCTGAGTCGCCGCATTGGGTTGAAGGTTCGAAAAGGGGGTGCAGCGGCGCCCCCTTTTCGTATCAGCGGCGCCGGCGGCTTGGCGTGCGTGCGCGGATGGCCGAAACTAGGCGCCCTCTCGCGGCATCAGGCGCATCGCCGCGCGGCCCACTCTCCCAAAGAGTCGAATGAAACTCAGCGAACCGTTTCGCCAGTCCGCCCTCGAATATCACGAGCATCCCGTCCCCGGAAAGCTGTCGGTCACGCCGACCAAGCAACTCGTCAATCAGCGCGATCTGGCGCTGGCGTACTCGCCCGGCGTCGCCGCCGCCTGCGAGGAAATCGTCGACGATCCGGTCAATGCCTACCGCTACACCGCCCGCGGCAATCTGGTCGCCGTCATCACCAACGGCACCGCCGTGCTCGGGCTCGGCAACATCGGTCCGCTCGCGTCCAAGCCGGTGATGGAAGGCAAGGCCGTGCTGTTCAAGAAGTTCGCCGGCATCGATGTCTTCGACATCGAAATCGACCAGCAGGACCCGGACAAGCTGATCGAGATCGTGGCGGCGCTGGAGCCGACCTTCGGCGGCATCAACCTCGAAGACATCAAGGCGCCGGAGTGCTTCTACATCGAGAAGACGCTGCGCGAGCGCATGAAGATTCCGGTGTTTCATGACGACCAGCACGGCACCGCGATCATCGTCGGCGCCGCCGTCACCAACGGTCTCGCCGTGGTCGGCAAGGCCTTTCCGGACGTGAAGCTGGTGGTGTCCGGTGCCGGCGCCGCGGCGCTGGCCTGCGTCGAGATGCTGGTCGATCTGGGCATCCGCAAGGAAAACGTGTGGCTCACCGATCTCGCCGGCGTGGTCTATCAGGGCCGCACCGAACTGATGGACGACAACAAGGCGCAGTACGCCCAGGCCACCAGTGCGCGCAGCCTGGCCGAGGTCGTCGATGGCGCCGACATCTTCCTCGGCCTGTCCGCTGGCGGCGTGCTCAAGCCGGAGATGCTCAAGGCCATGGCCGCGCAGCCGCTGATTCTGGCGCTGGCCAATCCCACGCCGGAAATCCAGCCGGAGCTGGCTAAGGAAGCACGGCCCGATGCCGTGATCGCGACTGGCCGTACCGACTATCCGAATCAGGTCAACAACGTGCTGTGCTTTCCTTTCATCTTTCGTGGCGCGCTGGACGCTGGCGCCACCACCATCACCCGCGAAATGGAAATCGCCTGCGTGCACGCCATCGCCGAACTGGCGCGGCAGGAAGCCAATGACGTGGTCGCCTCGGCCTATGGCATCGAGGACCTGCGCTTCGGTCCCGAGTACCTGATTCCCAAGCCCTTCGATCCGCGCCTGATCGTCAAGATCGCGCCGGCGGTGGCGCGCGCGGCGATGGAGTCCGGCGTGGCGGCGCGTCCGATTGCGGACTTCGATGCCTACATCGAACGCCTGCAGCAGTTCGTGCATCACAGCGGCACGATGATGAAGCCGGTGATCTCCGCCGCGCGCAAGGTCAAACCCGAAGCCAAGCGCGTGATCCTGGCCGAAGGCGAGGAGGAGCGCATATTGCGGGCCTGCCAGGTGCTGGTGGATGACCAGATCGCGGTACCGGTGCTGGTCGGCCGTCCCGCCGTGATCGAGCAACGCATCCAGCGCTTCGGCCTGCGTCTGCGCGAGGGTGAACACTACAGAGTGGTCAACCCGGAATTCGATCCGCGCTATCGCGAATACTGGCAGGCCTACTACGAGTTGATGAAGCGCAGCGGCGTCACCCCGCAATACGCCAAGCTGGAGATGCGGCGGCGGACCACGCTGATCGCGTCCATGCTGCTGGCCAAGGGCGAGGGCGACGCCATGCTCTGCGGCACCATCAGCAACACCGCGCGTCATCTGCAGTACATCGATCGCGTGATCGGCAAGCGCGAGGGGTGCAAGGTCTACGGCGCAATGAATGCGCTGATCCTGCCGCATCGTCAGGTGTTCATCGTCGACACCCACGTCAACGACGATCCCACGGCGGAAGAACTGGCCGAAATCACCATCATGGCGGCCGAAATGGTGCGTCGCTTCGGCACCGAACCGCGTGTCGCCCTGGTCTCGCACTCCAACTTCGGCACCTCCAACGCGCCGTCGGCCGTCAAGATGCGAGATACCCTGGCGCTGCTGCGCGAGCGTGCGCCGGAGATGGAGGTCGACGGTGAAATGCATGGCGACTGTGCCTTGGACGGCAGCATCCGCAAGGCCGTGCTCGGCGATTCCACGCTCAGCGGTGATGCCAATCTGCTGGTGATGCCGAATCTGGACGCGGCCAATATCGCCTACAACCTGCTCAAGACTTCCGCCGGCAACAATGTGGCGATCGGACCGATCCTGCTCGGCTGCGCGGCACCGGTCCATATCCTCACGCCGTCGGCGACGGTGCGGCGCATCGTCAACGTGGCGGCGGTCGCGGTGGTCGAGGCCAATGTCGGCCGCGTGGCCGCCTGAAGCTGTCCGGAAGTCGCGTGAACCAAGGCAGTATTGAACCGGTCCGTCTCGACAAATGGCTGTGGGCCGCCCGCTTCTTCCGCACGCGCAGCCTCGCCAAGCAAGCCGTCGAGAACGGCAAGGTGCTCTATAACGGCGAGCGCCCCAAGGTCAGCCGCGTGGTGCAGATCGGTGCCAGCTTGCGGGTCGCGCAGGGTCACGATCGTGTCGAGATCCGCGTGCTGGGCCTTTCCGACCGTCGCGGCGGTGCACCGGAGGCGAGGCTGCTGTACGAGGAGACGGCGCAAAGCGTGGAGCAGCGCGCCGTTGCAGCGGCACAGCGGCGCGCCAATGCGCCGGTGTCCACGGAGCGTCCAAGCAAGAAGGAGCGGCGGCTGATCAGCCGCTTCAAGCGGGGCAGCTGAGCGTCGGTGCACGCGGCCAGTTGCGGCCGAATTCGCACGATCCAAACTTGCCGTTTGTCATTGGCGCGCCCAGTCAATGCTTTCCCCGGGAGGGATCCCGATATTGGCGGGGACGCTCTAGTGCAACCCTTGCACCCGTCGAGAGGGACTAGGAGATGAAACGACAAGGAACGGCATTGCTCGCCTGCGCCTGGCTGTACGCTTGCGGACAGAGCCCCGCGCCAGAGGACCCAGACGCCTATTGCGAGCTCGGCGCTGCGAGTGCCGAGCAGATCCTGTCCGTCACGCGTCCGGAGCCCGACCTCCCGCTGGCGGATCTGTCGCATTACCAGGCTCGCCACGCTCCTCGCGCCGCGGACGCGCAGCTCAACGGCGGCGGTTGCGAATCCAACACGAGCTTTCGCTACGGCGCCGGTATCGGTGACACCACCGGCCCCGCGCTCGGCGAGGAGCTGTTGGGAATGGCTGATCCGGCGCAGGTTTCGCAAGGCATACAGACGCGCCAGCACGCCGAGGCCTTCGCGATCGCATCGGAATGCGGCGGTCGCAGCGGTCGCGCGATGCTGATCACGATCGACAGTGCCCACGCCTTCGATTCGATCAAATTCGGTCTGCTGCGGCGCATCGCGGAGGACACCGAAGACCATCTGTCCGACTACTGGACGATGGACAACATCATGATCTCGGCCACGCATACGCATTCCAGCGCTGCGGGGATCTCGCACTACGATCTGTTGAACGTGTTCGCCCTCGGCTTCGACGAGCAGGCTTACAACGCGGTGGTCGATGGCGTGTTCACTGCGCTGCGCCAGGCCCATCGCAACCTCATGAGCGCAAGCCCCGGACCGATCGGATTCGCGCGTGCCGAGGTGCTCAACGGCAACTTCAATCGCTCGCCGGATGCTTATGTGCTCAACCCTGAAGTGGAGCGCGAGCGCTTCGTGGACGCTTCGGGTCGGGAGGTGGACACCAATCGAATGATGACGCTGCTCAAGTTGCAGCGTGACGACGGGACGCCGGTCGGCATGCTCAACTGGTACGCGATCCACGGCACCTCCATCGGCCAGACCCACCGCTTGCTCTCGGGCGACAACAAGGGATACGCGGCGCAGCGCTTCTCGCAGGACTTTCCGCGGGCCTTGTATCCGGACGGCGAGTTCGTTGCCGGATTCTTCCAGAGCGACCACGGCGACAATTCACCGAATCCGTTTATCGAGGACTTGAGCGAATCGGAGCTGCGTAGCCGCGATTCCGAAGCCTGGTTCACGCGCGGTGGTGGCCAGGACGATTATGAAAGCGCCATGATATCCGGCTACAAGCAATACGATCAGGCGCGCAGGCTCTGGGATTCGGCCGACGAGCAGTTGCACGGCGAAGTGCGGGCGATCCATCTGCCGATCGATATGAGTTCGGTCGTTGTCGAGCAGCCCATCACCTATCCCGATACGCTGATGCCCGCGATCGGCGGGCAGCGCACCTGTGAGCCGGCGCTGGGAATTTCCTTCGCCGCCGGCGCCGAGGATGGGCGCGGCCCGTTCACCGAAGGTGCGGCCTGCCCGGTCAGCGACGACGAGTTGCTGCCGCTGATCACGGACTATCTGGCGGATACGCTGGAGCCGCTGCTCTACGGCGGCTTGCCGTCGACCCTGCTCGAGCCGGTAGGCTGCTACAACCCGGCTTTTGCCGTGCTGGGCTATGGGTGCCACATGGAAAAACCCATCGTCCTGCCCTTGGCCGTGGCGCTGGGCGATACCCCGCTGCTGCAGTTGCAGCCGCGCACCATCCCTCTGCAGATCATCACGCTCGGCAATCTGGCGATCGTGGCGCTGCCCTGGGAGACGACGACGATGGCCGGGCGCCGTTTGCGCAGCGCCGTGCTGGACGTATTGCAGGACGCCGGCATCGACTATGCAGTGATTTCGGGCCTGTCCAATACCTTCATCCACTACCTGACCACGCGTGAGGAATACCGCGCGCAGGATTACGAGGGGGCGTCCAATGTGTTCGGGCCCTGGGCGCTGGACGCCGTGATCCAGGAGACCACGCGGCTGGCATCCCATCTGCGTGATGCGACACCGGCCGCAAGCCCCTATGCGGACCCGAACTATCGCGACCACATTCCGCTGCTGTTCTTCCACGTGGGTCTGGTGGTGGCCGACAGTCCCTTGCCGTCCGGGGTCGTCTATGGCGATGTCAGCCAGCAGCCGGAACCCGAGTACCAGATGACGCCCGATCAGCGCCTGACCGTCACGGCCCGGTTCTACACCGCCCATCCGCGCAACGACCTGATGTCCGGTTCGAGCTATCTCTACATCGATCGCGAGGTGGATGGCCAATGGAACGTCGTTGCCACCGACGACGACTGGTGGACGCGCTTCACCTACGTCCGTAACGGTGTCGGTGACGAGGCCGTGGTCGAATGGCAGGTCCCGCCCGGCACCGAACCGGGTACCTACCGGATCCGCTACCAGGGCGTCAGTGGCGATGAGCCTTACAGCGGGACCAGCGATGCTTTTGTGCTCAAGGATTGCCCATGAACCGGATTCAGGTGCCAGTTGAGGCGAATCCGGCCCCGTGAACACCGCTGATCGGAGCCGGTGGCCATTTTATCGGTAGGTGACTGTGCATCGGCAGACATTGGGTCTAGCCTTCCGGCACGCTCCATCGGAAGGTTTGCCATGTTTGGTCTCGGCTCGAAAAGGAACACGGATGTCGAAGGCGTTGCGCCGCCGCCCGCGCTGACCACGTTCTGCGCCAGTGCGCTGAGCCGTGAACCGGGCGCTCTGGAGGCGCTGCATGCGGCCGTTGGGGAAAGCCAGCGCTGCGACGTGCTGTCCGACGACCAGCTGGCGCAGGCGCCGCTGCGCGCCAGCTATGTGCTGAGCCTGTTCATCGAACCGTCGCGGCTCGATGCGCTGGCCGACCGCGTCATCGCGGCACGCGAAGGCGGCGCGGCCACCGTGCTGATCATCGCCATTCGCGGCGACCAACTTTCGGAACTCGGCGCCTGGCTGCACCGCCGCGCCAGCGGCGATCGACTGCAGGGCGTGCGCCTGATCCTGGCCTCGAATCCGGAGACCGTGGCGCAGCAGCTGCCGGCACGCATGGTGCCGGTGCCGGAATCCAATGTGATCCGCATGCCAGTGACTTCCGAGGTCGAAACCCCGGAGTTCAAGAATTTCTTCGTGTTCAGTCCGGAGCTGCAGGCGCTGGTGGCCCGCATCCGTGGCTACGCGCAGAACGGGATCAGCCGCACCTATCTGCTCGGCGGTCCCGGCAGCGGCAAGACTACATTGGCCTACTACTACTTCCTGGTGCGCAAGCGCGGCAAGTTCGTGTCCGTGAACCTTGCCGCCGAAAACACCGGAGACAAGGCCGCCGTGAAATCGCTGTTGTGCGGCCATGTGTCGGGCGCATTTCCGGGCGCCGGCGCGCGGACGGGCGCCTTCACCCATGCGCGCGATGGCGTCTGTTTCATCGACGAAAGCCACGGTATGTCCGGGGCCGTCATGGAAACCCTGATGGAGGCGCTGGACAACGGACAATATCTGCCGTTCGGCGCCTCATCCAAGCAGCCTCTGGAATGTGCCTTGCTGTTCGCCACCAACCGTAGCTGGACGCATCTGCAGAACAGCGTGAACCTCGACGAATTCACCCGTCTCGGCGCGGCGACGCTGTCGGTGCCGGAGCTGAACCGGCGCGAGGAGGACATGATCGCCGTCACCGCGACCACGCTGGCCAAGCTCGGTAGCAAGTGCACTTCGTGGAAGGCGCCAGCCGGTCTCAGCGATGAGGCCTGGACGCTGATCCGAGAGTGCCGCTGGCACGGCAATATTCGTGGCCTGGTGCGCACGCTGGAGGCGGCTTTCGTCGAAACCGCGTCCACTGGCGCGGGTGCCCTCATTCCGGACACGGCCATCGCCCTGTGGGAACCGAAGACGCATCACAGCCACCAGATCTACGCAGCCGCCTGATCTGTTCCTCCGGACGCGCCATATCGGCGCACGGTCCGGCCTGTACCGAGCCTCCACGAAAGCCTGCGCTCGCATTCGTCGACCGCAGGCTTTCGTGCGTCCGTGCAGTACGGCCTCTCCCCAAAAAAATCATCAATTATTTCAAATATATGAGAAATACATAGGGAAATCCCTAGGGGCCAGTTGTCATCAAAACGCCACGTTCTGGCATCGGCGTTGCTGAAACACCCGAGACGGAGGCCCCAGAAGCAAACCCATAGGGCCCGGAGGAGAGAGCCGCTGTACCTGCTCGTCTGACTACGGGAGTGACGCAATCATGGGTTCAACAGATAAAAAAACGGAACCAGGCACCGATCGGCACTGGATGATCATGTTGGTGCTGGGTTTGCTGTCGACGATGTCCGCTGGGGCGCTGGCGCAGGACGAGGATGACAATGCCTCGCTTGGCACCACGACGGTGGTGGGTCAGGGCGTGACACGCTCCACCAGTTCCCTGCTGTTCGACGATATCGAACAGGAAGTTCCGGGGCGGTCGCCGCAGTCCTATCTCAACGCTCTGCCGGGCGTGAACGTACAGATGTCGGACCCTTTCGGTACCTACGAGTTCGGTACGTCCATCCGCATCCGTGGCTTTTCGTCCGAGCAGATCGGGGTCACGCTCGACGGTGTTCCATTGGAGACCTCGGACGTGCGCGAAGGCAGTCCGCCGAACCGCTACGTCGAATCCGAAAACCTCGGTGAAATCTCGCTGGCCCAGGGTTCCGGCGACGTATCGATGCCCTCGTATCATGCACTGGGTGGCTCCATCCGCTATTTCTCGGATGACCCGGCGGGCATCTGGGCGGTGCAGACCTCGAGTACCGCAGGCAGCAACGAGCTGATCCGCAACTTCATTCGCCTGGATACGCCGCAGCTGTGGTCCGGCGGTCCAACCGCCTACATTGCCGCCTCGCGTCGCCGCTCGGTGCAACCCGATCTGCACAAGGCCGATATGGAGCGCGATCACGTCGAGGCCAAGTTCAAGCAGGTGCTGGGCATGGGGCACACGCTGACACTGGCCTATCGTTACAACAAGCGTGACGACCACGACATGCCGCAGTATCTGTTGGACGGCACCAATATTTTCCCCTTGCACGAAACCGCCACCGGCGATCCAGAGGAAGACGCGCTCAATATCGAAGGCTGGACCAATGGCCGCACCGACCAGCTGGTGAACCTCAACGCCGAGTTCCTGCTCACGCCGATGCTGCGCCTGACGCTGGTTCCGTACTACGAGGACAAGGAAGGCTACGGCGTCGGCAGCGTGCCGCCCTCGGCGGCACAGGGCCTCTACGACGACGCCACCAATCCGGAGCTCGGCGGTGATCCCGACCGTGAGGACGTCGCGCTGCCCGACGACGATCTCGTCGCCAAGCGTCTGGAAAGCATGGGCGGGCACCGCGCTGGTCTGACGGCGGCCCTGCGATGGAGTACTGCGATCAACGACGTCGAAGTCGGCGGTTGGTACGAAGATTACGACTTCTACCAACGGCGGCCGCTTTACCACATCGATCCCGGTACCGGCAATTTCGACTACAGCCAGCCGCAGATCATCAACTACTACGACCGTACGTTTAACACCAAGGTCACGCAGTACTACCTAAAGGACACGCTGCGCCTGTTCGATGGCAAGCTCACGCTCGCGGCTGGCACCAAGGGCCTCAAAGTGGAGCGGAAGTTTGCAGGCATTGCCAATACCGATGCCTTCAATCGTGGCCAGTACAGCGAATTCGACGTCAGTGACGAGGACTGGTTCCAGCCGCAGCTTGGCGCGACGCTGGCGCTGACGCCTCAGGAGGAGTTGTTCGTCAACTACGCTGAAAACTTCAGCGCCACGCCTCGCAACGCCCTGGTGGCGGTCACCACCAACGAGAACCTCGAACCCGAAACCTCGCGCAATGTCGACCTGGGTTTGCGCAGTTCGCGCGGCAAGTTCAGCGGCACGGCGTCCTTGTACTACATCGACTACGACGACCGCATCCTGCAACTCACGGTCAACGATCCGTTTCGTGTGGGCGAAGACATCTATCAGAACGTCGGCAGCATCAAAACCTACGGTGCCGAATTCGGACTGATCTGGACCGCCAGCAGCCGCTTGCGCCTGGGTTCCACTCTGACCTTGAACAGTTCCAAGTTCCAGGACAACTACTTCGCCTTTGAAGACGCAGACGACGATCCGTCAACGCCGGAGACCCAGACTCGCGAGGTCGATGTCGAGGACGAACAGATCCCGGACACGCCCGAAGTCATGTTGTCGCTCGACGCCTCATACGATCTGCCGCATGGCTTCTTCGTCAACGGGGACGCCAAGTACACCGGCGAGCGTTCGGCCTCGACCACGGGGGCCGAGACCGCGGACGGATATACCGTGCTCAATGCCGCGTTCGGTTATCAGGCTGCCGCCTCGGGTCTGCTCGAAGGGCTCAAGCTGACCGTCAATGTCTACAACCTGCTCGACGAGGAATACTGGGGCGTGATCTCCCCGGACGAGAACGTGGGGTATTTCAATTACGGAAACGAGCGCACCCTGTACCTGACGGCGGAGGCCCAATTTTGAGTTCCCGGCCGGAATGTCGTGCTTGTTGCCGCGCAGATGGCATGCTCTGTGTCTGCAGCAAGACGCCATCGGCTTCGTGACGTATGACTGAGCACTTCGGGGGCAAGTACATGTTGGGGCAATGTTTCACACAGCAAGGCCGGCGAGTCGTGGCGATTGCCGCATTCGGCCTGCTCGGTGCCATGGGGGGGGCACAGGCCGCCGACCTCGACCAGAAAATGCAGGTCTGCGGAGCCTGCCACGCGACAGGAGCCGGAGGCGCTCCCAAGTACGGTCGGGAGGCCGACTGGGCGCCCCGCCTTGAAAAGGGAATGCCGGCGCTGCTGGAAAGCGTCCGCAACGGAGTGCCCGGTACCTTGATGCCCGGCGGGCTTTGCGGCGACTGCAGCGACGCAGAGATCGAAGCGCTGGTTCAGCGCATGAGTCAGACCCAGAACTGAGGAGCCGCCAAATGGCCGAATCAATCGGAGCGGCGTGGACGCGCCGCGATTTCCTAAGTCGTCTCGGCGCCGTCGCGGGCAGCTCAAAATTGTACGGTGCAATGACGGCCTTGGGACTGGTGGCCATTCCGCCGGCCTACGCCGGTCCGCCTCGTTTGCCAGCGGGCTCGGGCAAGGGCAAGAAGGTCATCATCGTCGGTTCCGGCATCGGCGGCCTGGTCAGCGCCTATGAACTCGGCAAGGCCGGTTATGACTGCATGATCCTCGAAGCGACGGCGCATGTCGGCGGACGCAACAAGACCGCGCGCCACGGCGACAAACTGGTGGAGTACGACAGCGAGCAACTCTGCGAGTTTGATGACGACCCCCATCTCTACATGAACTGTGGGCCGGCGCGTTTACCGTATCACCACCAGGGCATTTTGACTTACTGCCGCGAACTGGGCGTGGCCCTGGAGCCGTTCGTCAACGACAACCGGGCTGCCTGGGTTCACAGCAAGGAGGCCTTCGGCGGCAAACCGGTGCGTGCGCAGCGCATGATCACCGACGCCCGAGGCGGCATCGCCGAGCTGTTGGCCAAGGCGATCAGCACCGACGCGCTGGATCAGCCGTTTTCGGGCGAGGACAAGGAGCGGATGCTGGCCTTCATGCACCAGTTCGGTGACCTCGATGATCAGCTCAAGTACACGGGCTCGCCGCGGGCCGGATTCACCAATGGCGAAGCCATGCTCGAGCCCGGAATTCCGCACGAACCGTATTCGCTGCATCAACTGCTGGAGTCCGACTACTGGCAGTTCAAGATGGAGTTCGCCGAAATGTGGGACATGGCGGCCACGATGATGCAGCCCGTGGGCGGCATGGACATGATCGTGCGTGGCTTCGCCGCCAAGCTCGGTGGCGTGATCCGCACCGGGGTGCCGGTGACCGGCATCTTCAACGAGGACGACAAGGTCCGCGTGCGTTTCAAGGATCCGGATGGCGGGGAACGCGAACTCAGCGCGGATTTCTGTATCGACGGCGCGCCGGCCTACGTCGCCGCCGGCATCGACAACAACTTCTCGGACCGCTATCGCGCGGCGCTCAAGGCGGTCGAACCGGGACACCTGTTCAAGATCGGCTTCCAGACCAGTCGCCGGTTCTGGGAGGAGGACGACCACATCTACGGCGGCATCTCCTGGACCGAGCAGGACATCCTGCAGATCTGGTATCCGCCGCACGGTTTCCACCAGAAGAAGGGCGTGATCCTCGGCGCCTACACCTTCGGCCCCGAGACCGGCAAGAAATTCGCCGCGCTCAATCCCGGGGCGCGTCTGGCGCTCGCCATGGAGCAGGGCGAAAAACTGCATCCCGGCTACAGCAAGATGATCGACAACGGCATCAGCGTCTGCTGGTCGAAAGTGCCGTACCTGTTCGGCTGCGCGCCGGAATGGTCGGACGAGGCGCGCAAGACGCACTATCCGGTGCTGCGGCAGGCCGAAGGGCGTCACTATCTGGTGGGCGATCAGATGAGCTACCACTCGGGCTGGCAGGAAGGGGCCGTGTACTCTGCGCACAGCGTGATCGACATGATCCATCGTCGCGTCCACGCCTGAGCGGCGGACGCATTTCGAAAAGGGACCTCGCAATGAACAAGATTCAGTCACCGACCGTGTTCGCCGCTGCCTTGCTGCTGGCGGCCTGTTCACCTCCTCCGACAGACGCCGAGAAATCGGTCGATTCCGACATGGCGGCGGCGCCGAAAGCCGAAGTCAAGCGCTACCCGGTTCCGGGTTCGGACTTTCCGATCGCCAACGCCGTTGAAGTTCCGGCTGACACGACGCTGGTGTTCCTCAGCGGCAAAACTCCGGCACCGGCCAAGCCGGACGCCGAGAAGTTCAGCGCCGAGTTCTGGGGCGATACCGAGACTCAGACCGTGTCGGCGCTGACGCGCATTCAGGAAACACTGGCCGGTATGGGGCTCGGCATGGGCGATGTCGTGAAAATGCAGGCGTTTCTGGTCGGCGTTCCGGAATCCGACGGCATGCTCGACTTCGACGGTTTCATGGCCGGCTATACGCAGTTCTTCGGCGGCCAGGCGCAGCCAAATCTGCCGGCTCGCACTACGGTGCAGGTCGCGGGTCTGGCGGCGCCGGGCATGCTGGTCGAGATCGATGTGATCGTGGCCAAGCCTTAGATTGCGAAAAGCTTGGATTCCTCGCGCAAAGGCGCGGAGGCGCAAAGGCAATAAGCTCAAAAATGGGTAGTCCGGATGAAGCGCAGCGGAATCCGGGAACCGGGCGACATTGTGAAACCTTGCTCCCGGATTCCGCTGCGCTTCATCCGGGCTACGATTTGCTTCGGACCCTAATGCGTATGCCCATCCGCACCGTGCAGATGCGGGCGGCCGAACAGGGCATGCAGGATCACGCCGGCGACGAAGGCTTCGAACCAGACCCAGTGGCGGGTACCGAGCATCGCTTCCAGCGACAGCCCGATCAGGTAGCCAATCACCGTGCCCACACCCATGGCGATCAGCACGATGCTTGCCACGCGATGGCCGAAATCCGGCGCCAGCAGCCACCACACGCCGGCGCCGATCGGCAGGGTATGCAGCACCACGGCGGCCGGCAGGCCCCAGCCGTGCGCGGCATCGGCCACCACGGCACCATCGGCCAGGGTATGCAGCGTGAGGCCGAACACCGCCAGGGCGATCGCGGCCACATGCGCCTGTCGCTGATGTCGCGAGAAGGCGCGCTCCAGTGCATCCGGGCCGAACAGTCCCAGTACCGCGAAAGCCAGACTCGGCAGTCCGCCCTCGTTCCAGGCGTGCGGTACGAACTCCAGCAGCACCAGGATCACCACCAGGGCGAGCACCACGCGATCCGCGATTTCGGCCAGACCGGGGCGCCGGCGGGCCCGGGCGTACAGCACCGGTCCCAGGGCCAGGGCGAACAGGGTGGCGATCAGAAACGGCATCGAAGCGGAGTCCGGTTTTTCTTTTTGAGGCCTCGAACCAGGTTCGGCCTGCGTGCGGAGAAGCGGCGGACCACGAAGACCGTCATTGGACGGCCGGCGAGGGGCCGTTAGGATACGCGCAAGCCCGAGCCGCGCCCATACCTTGAAAAAAAACCTGCGCTGGTCGCTACCCCTGCTGCTTCTGGCGGTCCTTGCTGCGGTCTGGTGGTGGTGTCGGCCGGACAACTACGACTATGCGGCCGCGTTCGAAAACCTTGCGCGCGGGCAGCCCGAAATACTGTCCGTTCCGGCGCTGGCCGGTGCTGATGCGGAGCGCGTGGCGGTGTTGCTGGGCCCGCCGACCGGATGCGAACGCAGCGCCTACGGCGAAAACTGCCGCTATCGCGCGGGCAACGCCGACATCGCGTTCATCGATGGCAAGGCCGACTGGATCACCCTGTTCGGTTTCGGCGACGTCGCGCCCGGGATCGATGCACTGAGCTTGCTGGGTCTGGAGCCGATGCCGGCGGATTCACAATCCGACACCGAAATGCGTTGGCGGGACACTCAGGGCCTGCGCGAAATCCTGCTGGTGCACGACGCCTCCCGGATTCGCTACGCCCGCATCAAGACGAGCACACCCTGATGATGAGGCGGCCTCCATCCCGATTCGCCCCGTGGCTGTTGTTGTGCGGACTGGGTGCCGCGCAGGCGGCGCATGGCCTCGAACTGCGTCGTATCACGCCGGCGGGAAACGATGTCGATGCCGGCCAGCAGATCACGCTGAGCTTCGATCGTGATGTGGTGCCGCTGGGGCGCATGGAACGCACGGCGGACGAGATTCCGGTGACGATCACGCCGGCCGTGCCCTGCGAATGGCGATGGCTGGACCCGAAGGTGCTGGCCTGCCAGCTGCCACGGGACGCCCGGCTGCTCGAGGCCACGCGCTACACCGTGGAACTGGACGCCGGGCTTGAAGCCGAGGACGGAACGCGGCTGGCCCGGAGCGTGACGCATCAGTTCATCACGGCGCGGCCGACGGTACGCTACACCACGTCCGGCGGCTGGGCCTCACCGACGCAGCCGGTGCTGCAGCTGCGGTTCTCGCAGCCGGTCACGGCCGCTTCGGTGGCGGCGAGTCTGCGATTCGACGATGTCGCGGTGAAGGTTGAGCCCAAGCTGTTCGACGCGCGCACGCCGTTCTACACACCGGACGGCGAAGCCCGCGAACAATGGTCGGTCTATCCCGAAATCCCTTTGCAGGCGGACCGCGATTACGCCTTGCGTGTGCTGCCCGGTCTGCGTTCGGCGTTCGGAACCGAAAAAGGCATCGAAAACCGTCGGATCACCAGCCTGCACAGTTTTCCGGCGTTCCGGTGGCGCGGCTTCAGTTGCACCGTAGACGGTGGGTTCAGACGCTTCGGGCCGGAGGATTCGCAATCAGCCTGTGAGCCATTGTCTCCGATCCGGCTCGAATTCTCGTCGCCGGTGGCCCCGGCTGCGGTGGGTGCGGCGATCACGGTATCGCCCGATCCGCTGACCGGGCGCGGTGATTTCGACGCCTGGGCAGCGGCCGCCGAGCAGGTCGACCTGCGCCGTTCCAACCGTGCGGATGAGACCTATACGGTGACGCTGCCGTATCCGTGGAAGGCCGCAACGCAATACCGCATCACGCTGGATGCCACGCTCGAGGACGGATTCGGTCGTCCGCTGGCGGCGCCGGTGGAATTGCGCCTGCAGACCGGTCATCGCGATCCGGCGCTGCATTTGCAGCATCCGCAGGCGGTCGTGGAACAGGGCATCGATTCCGAGTTGCCGCTGGTGGTGACCAACCTCGACCGCATCGACATCCGCTACGACCGGCTGACAGTGCAGGGGCTGGATAGCGCGCAGAGCGCGCAGCGGGTGATCGATGGGCCGCGCGACATCGCCTATGCGGTCGAAGCCGGTGTGCGTGATCTGCTGGCCGGCCGTTCCGGTGCCGTACGCGGCAGCTTGCGCACGCGCCCGCAGACCACGCCACCGGACCGTGACGCGCCAGAGTTCTTCGCCGAGGTCACGCCTTGGCAGGTGCACCTCAAGCTTGGTCACGACAACAGTCTCGCCTGGGTCAGCGATCTGCAGACCGGCGCCCCGGTGGTGGATGCCAAGGTCGAAATCTACCCGGCGGTGCTGGCACGGCTGGCGCCGGCGGCGGATTCCGCGCCGGCCAGTGCGCAGACCGACGACCAGGGCCTGGCCTGGCTCCCCGGCACGCGCGAACTCGATCCGGAACTGGAGCATCTGGGGTGGAGTGCCGATGCGCCGCTGATGGCGCGTGTGACACGGGGCGAGGACATCGCTGTGCTGCCACTGGACTATGATTTTCAGGTTGATGTGTATCGCGCGTCGAACTACGAGATCAGCAGTTGGCAGCGGCGCCGCAACGGCCATCTGCGTAGCTGGGGCACGACCGCGCAGGGCGTCTATCGCGCCGGTGACCGCATCCAGTACAAGCTGTACGTGCGCGATGCGGCCGGCAGCGGTCTGTCGGCGGCGCCCGAGATGCGCTACGCGCTGCGCGTGTTCGATCCGACCAACAGCGTGGTGCATGAACGCGACACCGTGACGCTGGATGCCTACGGCGCCGTGCACGGCGAGTTCAAGCTGCCGCCACAGGCCGCCGTCGGCTGGTATCGATTCGAACTGGAAGTGGGCGAGGGCGATGCCACAGAGACCTTGCAGCCCCTGCGCGTGCTGGTCTCGGATTTCACGCCGGCCAGCTATCACGTATCGACCGAACTGGCGGCCGCCAGCGCCAAGCCGCAGCAGACCCTGGAAGCGCGCCTCAGCGCCAGCCTGCACGGTGGCGGCCCGTATGGCGAAGCGCCGGCGCGCATCACCGCGCGTATCACGCCACAGACTTTCGAACCCAGGACGCCGCAGACCATCGGTTTCCAGTTCGACAGTGACGATGGCGCCGCGCGCGATGTGATCGTGCTGCCGGCGCGCGAAGGACGCACCGACGTCAACGGCGCCTACGCCACGTCTCTGGATGTGCCGGACGGCGGCATCGCCTACGGACGCCTCATCACCGAGGGTTCGGTGCGCGATGATCGAGGCCGCAGCATCGCCTCCACCGCCAGCGTTCCGTACACGGCACGCGACCGCCTGATCGGCCTGCGCTATCGCGGCTGGCTGCTCGACGCCGGCAAGCCGGCGTCCGTGGACTGGCTGGTGGTGGATACCGCCGGTCAGCCGGCTACCGGTTCGCCGAGCTACATCAAGGTGGAGCGCGAGCAGACCGGCGTCGCGCGCGTGCTCGGACCGGGCAACGCCTATCTGCCGCAGTACACCCGCGAATGGATCGAGGTCGCGGTGTGCAAGGGGCGTTCCGCCGCGACCGCCAGCCACTGCGGCTTCACCCCGGATCAAGCCGGCAGCTACCGCATCACCGCGATGGTGCGTGATACCGAGGACCGTCTGCAGCAGACCCGCCTGTACCTCTACGCGCGCGGTCCCCAGTTCGTGGTCTGGGAAGATCGGCCGGACCTGTCGCTGGAACTGTCGCCGGAGCAGGCGTCCAATGCCGTCGGCGATACTGCGCGCTATCTGGTCAAGAACCCGTATCCCGGCGCGCAGGCGCTGGTCAGCGTGGAACGCTACGGCGTGCTCGACGCCTGGGTGCAGACGCTTGAAGGCAATACGCCGGTGATCGAAATTCCGGTGAAGCCCGATTATCTGCCGGGTGCCTATGTCTCCGTGGTGGTGCTGTCGCCGCGTGCCGCGCCGCCGCCCAAGGACGGCCCGGACCTCGGCAAGCCGACGTTCCGCATGGGCTATGCGCAAATGCCGGTGGCCGACCCCTACAAGCGGATCGATGTGAAGGTCACCCCGCAGGCCGAGCGCTATCGCCCCGGAGACCGAGTGAACGTGAGTCTGGCCGCGAGACCGCATCAGGTCGGCGCCGCGCTGGCGCCGGTGCAGTACGCGGTCGCGGTGCTCGACGATGCCGTATTCGACCTGATCCAGGACGGCGAGGACTACTTCGATCCCTATGACGGTCTGCTGCAACTCGATCCGCTGGACCTCAACAACTACGGATTGCTGACGCGCTTGATTGGTCGCCAGAAGATCGAGAAGAAAGGCGCCAGTCCCGGTGGGGATGGCGGTGCTGCGCTGTCGCTGCGCTCCGTCGAGAAGTTCGTGGCCTACTGGAATCCGGCGCTGGATGCCGATGCGCAGGGCCAGGCGCAATTCGAGTTCAAGGCACCGGACAATCTGACGAACTGGCGCGTGCTGGCGCTGGCGGTCACGGCGCAGGACCGGCTCGGTCTCGGCAGCGGCAAGCTCGCCGTGTCCAAGGACATCGAGCTGCGTCCGGCGATGCCCAACCAGGTGCTGGGCGGGGATCGCTTCCGCGCCGGCTTCACCGTGCTCAATCGTACGCAGGCCACACGCGAAGTGCCGGTGACGATCCGTGCCAGTGGCGCCGCGCAGGCGCAGACGCAGACGCAGGAGACCGTATCGCTGGCGCCGTTCGAGCGGCGTACGGTTTATCTGGACGTCGCCACCGACACCGACGACAACCGTGCCGGCACGATCACGTTCGAGGCGCAGGCCGGCAGCGGAGAAGACGGCGACGCCCTGCGCCACAGCGTGGCGGTGAAGCCGCGCCGCGCCACGGCGACGGCCGCCGACTACGGCCTGCTTGAAGCCGGACGCACCGAAGTGCCGCTGCAGACGCCGGCGCCGATCCTGGGCGGGGAATTCAGCCTGCAGCTGTCGCCCAGCGTGCTCGGCAACGTCGATGGCGCCCTCGAATACGTGCGCGACTATCCCTATCTGTGCTGGGAGCAACGCATCACCAAGGCGGTGATGGCGGCGCAGTACCTGCGTCTCAAACCGTATCTGGATTTCGAATGGCCGCAGGCCGAACAACTGATCCGCGACACCCTCGACAACGCGGCCTCGTTCCAGACCGAGGACGGCGGCATGGCGTTCTGGCTGCCGGAAACCCGATACGAAAGCCCTTATCTCAGTGCCTACACCTTGCTGGCTTTCGGCTGGCTGGAGCAGGCCGGTTTCGCGGCACCAGGCACGGTGCGCGACAAGCTGATCGACTATAACCAGGGCCTGCTCAAGAAGGACTTCGGCTACGGCTCGTTGGATGCACGTTCCACCGTGCGCGCCGTCTCGCTGGCCGGGCTCAAGGGCTACGGCAAGCTCAGCACCGCCGACGTGACGCGCTTCGAACCGCAACTGCCGCGCATGAACCTGTTCGGTCAGGCGATGATGTTGCAGGCCGCCACCGGCCTCAGTGCGCCGACGGCGCAGCGCGCGCGTGAGTTGCTGCTGTCGCATGCGGACGAAAGCGCCGGCGGTCTGTGGTTGCGCGCCGAACAGTCGGCCTGGGCCGTCCACCTGCTGGGCACCGACACGCGCAGCAACTGCGCGGCCTTGAGCGCGCTGGTCGGCAGTGAAAGCGCCGACAGCGAACTGCCGTTCAAGCTGGCGCGCGCAGTGACCCAGGCGCGCAAGCGCAGCACGCACTGGTACAACACGCAGGAGAACGTCTGGTGCAGCAACGCGCTGGCCGACTATGCCGAGCGCCATGAGGCCGGCCCGCTGGCGCTGGACATCGTCGCGCGGCTTGGTGACACCGATCTCGGCACGGCACGGCTGGACGATCGCAAGGCGCCTCCGACCCTGCTGCGCGCGCCGCTGGAAGCGTCCGACGAGCCGCATCGCCGTGACTTGAACATCGATGCCAGCGGCGAAGGTCGCGCCTACTTTGCGGCCCGGATGCGCTATGTCGAACCCGACGAGGCGGTGAAACGCAGCAATGCCGGCTTCGAGATCCGTCGCCAGTACGCGCGCCGCGACGGCGACAACTGGGTGGTGATGCAGCCGCCGTATCAGCTGAATCGCGGCGATCTGGTGCGCGTCACGGTCAAGGTCTCGGTGCCGGCCACCCGGTTCTTCGTGGTGGTGGACGATCCGGTGCCGGGCGGCATCGAGCCGGTCAACACCCAGCTGGCGACCGCCTCGACCGAGGATGCCCGCAGCGAGGAGCGCAATGGCTATCCGTACCCGTTCTATCACCGTGAACTGCGCTTCGATGCCGTGCGCCACTACGCCGACACGCTGACGGCCGGCAGCTACCAACTGCAATGGACCGGCCAGGCGGTCGCCGAAGGCGATTTTGCGGTGGCGCCGCCGCACGTGGAGGCGATGTACGACCCCGACGTCTTCGGCGCCGATGTCGGCGCGCGGATGACTGTGGGCGCAGGCGCACCATGAGCGGCATCCGCCGAAACCTAACGGTCGTGCCACCGGAGGCACGCCGAAAAATGAATCCTGCGCTGGGCATGGCCGCCCTCTGCCCACCACCCGCTCCGCGGGGTGGACTCGCTGCGCGAGATTCGAATTAAGGAGCTTTACCGATGGCCGAATCCAGTCGATTTCACTGGGACGATCCGCTGCTGATCGAAGACCAGCTCAGCGCCGAGGAGCGCCTGATCCGCGACAGTGCGCGCGCCTATTGCGAGGGCCGGCTGATGCCGCGGGTGAAGGCGGCGTTCCGTCACGAAAGCACTGACCCGGAAATCTTTCGCGAAATGGGCGAACTCGGCCTGCTCGGCATGACGATTCCGGCCGAATACGGCGGCGGGGGGCTCGGCTACGTCAGCTACGGATTGGTCGCGCGCGAGGTCGAGCGCGTCGACTCCGGCTTCCGCTCCATGCTCAGCGTGCAATCCTCGCTGGTGATGGTGCCGATCAACGAGTTCGGCACCGAGGCGCAGAAGCGCAAATATCTGCCGAAGCTCGCCACCGGCGAGCTGATCGGCTGCTTCGGCCTTACCGAGCCCGACCACGGTTCCGACCCGGATGGCATGGCCTCACGCGCCCGCAGCGTGGCCGGCGGCTACCGGCTCAGCGGTAACAAGATGTGGATCACCAACTCGCCGATCGCCGACGTCTTCGTCGTCTGGGCCAAGGACGATGCCGGCAGGATTCGCGGCTTCATCCTCGACAAGGGCATGGACGGTCTCAGCGCGCCGCCGATCCACGGCAAGGTCGGCCTGCGCACCTCGATCACCGGCGAGATCGTGATGGACGAGGTGTTCGTGCCGGAAGACAACGTCTTTCCGGAGGTGCGCGGTCTGCGCGGGCCGTTCACCTGCCTCAATTCGGCACGCTACGGCATCGCCTGGGGCGCGCTCGGCGCCGCCGAATTCTGCTGGCATGCGGCGCGCCAGTACACGCTGGACCGCAAACAGTTCGGTCGACCGCTGGCGGCCAACCAGCTCATCCAGAAGAAGCTGGCGGACATGCAGACCGAAATCACGCTCGGCCTGCAGGCCTGCCTGCGTCTGGGCCGGCTCAAGGACGAAGGTGGCGCCGCGCCCGAGATCACCTCCCTGCTCAAGCGCAATTCCTGCGGAAAGGCGTTGGACATCGCCCGCATGGCGCGTGACATGCACGGCGGAAACGGCATTTCCGACGAGTACGGCGTGATCCGTCACCTGGTCAATCTGGAAGTCGTGAACACCTACGAGGGCACGCACGACATTCATGCCCTGATCCTCGGGCGTGCGCAGACCGGCATCGCCGCGTTCTGAGAGCGACGGCGACGCTGATTCATCTGCGCGGCGGGCATCGGGTGGAATGCTGATGCCTGTCCTGCCCTCGACGGGCGGCGACGCTGTCACGCAAGGGCCCGAAGGAGTTTCGATGAGCGGACGCAAAGGCGTCGGCGGCGGTTCGCGCAAGGTCGTCTACGCGGCGCTGGCCGGCAATTTTCTGATCGCCGTGACCAAGTTCGTGGCCGCTTCCATCACCGGCAGCTCGGCGATGCTCAGCGAAGGCGTGCATTCGCTGGTGGATACCGGCAACCAGGCGCTGCTGCTGTACGGCATGCATCGCGCTACGGCGCCGGCGACGGCCGAGCACCCGATGGGGCACGGCCGTGAAATCTATTTCTGGAGTTTCATCGTCGCCCTGCTGATCTTCTCGCTGGGTGCCGGCGTCTCGATCTACGAAGGCATCATCCACCTGCTCGATCCCGAGCCCAGCGAAAGTCTGTTGATCGCCTATGTCGTGCTTGGATTCTCGTTGATCTTCGAAGGATTTTCATGGTTCGTGGCGCTGCGCGAGGTCGGCGCCGCCAAGGGATCGCTGGGCTATTTCGAAGCGGTGCGCCGGAGCAAGGACCCGACCACGTTCACCGTGCTGTTCGAGGATACCGCGGCCCTGTTGGGTTTGCTGATCGCGCTGATCGGGATCACCGCGGCGCATCTGCTTGACATGCCGGAGCTCGACGGCATCGCGTCCATCGGCATTGGACTGGTCCTGGCAATCGCGGCGATTCTGCTGGCGCGTGAGACCAAGGGCCTGCTGATCGGCGAGGCGGCCTTTCCGCACGTGCAGGCGGCCGTGCTGCGCATCGCCGGTGAAGATGCAGCGGTGCATCGCGCCAACGGTGTGATCACCCTGCAGTTCGGCCCCAGGGAAGTGTTCGCGGCGCTCAGTGCCGAATTCGAGGACGGGCTGAGCACCCAGCAGATCGAAGCCTGCGTGAAGCGGCTGGAGGCGCGGATCAAGGCTGCGCACCCTGAGGTCGCCGTGCTGTTCATCAAACCGCAGACCGCGGCAAACTGGCGCGCTCGCATCGATACGCCCGATCCGGAAGGTGGGCCGCCGGGCGTTGACGCACAAGCTCGATGATCTGCGTTTCGCATGCGACACAGCGGTGGGGGCATTATTATGCGCAGTGCCAAGACCCCACGATTGACGAAACCTGCACCGCGCGGCAAACTTGTACTGTTTACGGTACAGGTTAATCTCATGCGAGTGGTCAATTTTTCCGAGGCGCGCAAAGGCCTCAAAGCGGTTATCGACGGCGTTATCGATGACGCCGACTACACCATCATTTCACGCCGGGACGCCCCGGACGCTGTGCTGATGTCCCTAGACACCTTCAACAGCATCATGGAAACCGCTCACCTGCTCGGCTCATCCGCCAATGCGGCGCATTTGGCGGAATCGATCGCCCAGCATCAACGCGGACAGATCATTCAGAATCCGCTGACGGATGATTGAAAACCTTTCGTGGACGCTGGCGGCCTGGAAGGATTATGAGTACTGGCAGGTCCAAGACAAGAAGACGCTCAAGCGGATCAATAAACTGATCCGCGACACTCTGCGCGAACCGTTCGAAGGAATCGGAAAGCCCGAACCGTTGCGCGAAAACCTCAGTGGATTCTGGTCGCGGCGGATCGATGAAAAAAATCGCATCGTCTATGTCGAGGACGAAAGCGCCCTGACGATCATTTCGTGCCGATATCACTATTGAATGGCGTCACGTCGGCGACACCATCGGAATGATGCGCAACGGTGGGAGCAATTTAGGCGCAGGGCCTCAGCGAGAAGGCCGGGTTCAGCCGCGAATACCGCGAATGTCGTGGCGCTCAGCGGCCACGCCACCAAAGCGATGTTCGAACGGTATCGAAAAGATCAGGCAGAAAGGTAAGCCGCGGCATGACCAAGGGGGGCTTCCGAGAGTGCTCGGCAAGCGCACGTCACCCGGGTCATTCCCTGAAAATTCCCTACATCGCGCAAAGCGCTTGTAAGTCATTGAATTGGTGGTCGAGATTGGACTCGACCGCACGCGCAGCGCGTGACGTGAGAGCCGAAAATTGGCCGCGTAGCGGCCGAACAAGACAACGAACAACCACGACCCCCACCATGTCAAGGATACGACGAAAACGACATAACATTATGTTTTCACTTGATTTTCCACCAGAATCCCAGTCCAAAAATCCGCATAAATCGACCATTATCAATCAATAGCTTACGTGTACATTCCCTGAACATCGCCCTCCCTTGATTGTATGCACATGATGCATACAATTAGAGCATGAACTACGAGTGGGACGAGGCCAAACGTCAGGAGAACATTCGGAAGCACGGGGTGGATTTTGCCGATGCGGTAGGCGTGTTCTTCGATGACTTCGCGTTGACCCGTTCAGATTCCGACAGCCACGATGAAAACCGGATGGTCACGTTGGGCATGAGCTTAAGCCTTCGCGTGTTGCTCGTGGTCTGGGTGGAGCGTGACGGCAACACGTACAGGCTTATTTCCGCCCGCAAGGCCAGTCCGGGCGAAATTCGCCAGTATCAGGAGTAAACCATGACCGACAAAATGCCAGAACTCGACTTCAGCCAAGCAACGCGTGGCGCGCTTGTCAGTGAACCCGGTAAGGAACGCATCACGATTCGGATCGATGCTGATGTGCTGGCTTGGTTCCGCGATCAGGTGAAAGGGGGCGGCAATTACCAGACACTGATCAACGACACACTGCGCGCTGCGATGGATGCGGACGATGCCCCGCTGACCGTAAGAAAGTTACGCGAAGTGCTTCGACAGGAGTTGCATGTCGCCTAAGCTTAGGCGGTAAGCATAAATATCAGGCGATGGCTGAGGTCACGGGGCGCAAGTGATGCGGCTGGAGCGTGGCCGTTTTGTCGAACCCGCCAAAACCGGCCGCTAGTCAATCCTGTGAGCGCTTATGTTATGCGCGGTCGCCGTTTGACGTGTGGTGGTTGACCAGTCGGCTGACGGCTTCGTCTGCTGTCAATTCTCCCGAGATATAGCGTTCTCCGATCTCCACCGCATAATTGCTTGGTGGGGGAAGGCCTTCGCGTGAGTTGATCTGATCCGCCGCTTTCAGTTGTGTTCTGCGTTCTTCTTGGGCACGTCCGCGCTCGGCGTCGCCCATGTCGAACGGTCGTGAGGCGTTTTGCTGCAATACAACCGAAAATCCGCATGCGGTTGCCATTTCGATCAGCTGCTCGAGCGTGAACTGCGACACCGGTTGGTTCTTCAGCTCTCGCATGCGCGATACGGTCAACCCGAGCCGTCTTGCGACGTGCGCTTCGCTGACACCCCATGAGGACACGCGCTGTTCGACGCGCCGCGCAATCATGCTTTTTGTGCGCAGGATCTCGGCCTCTGTTTCCGTGTTGCTGAGAGCGTCCCAGACGCACTCGTAAGACGCCGTATCGCTATCGCGACTGATCGTATTTTTGTTTCGCATGCGAAACGCTTGACGTCTCGCCAGCCCTGCCATTCGCTCCTGTTTGCTCAATGTGTGCCCCAGCGCGATACCGCCTGCGCCGATAAGCAGAAGAATAGCGATTTCGATGGGAATGATTGCTGCCTCCCAAGCTCACAATATGATTATATTGCGACGTATTGTACGCATTCTGCGATAGCGCTCGAAATTGTAGGATTATTAGCGTCGTCGCGGGCTCGAAGTAGCTCTATCCGGACTTTCACATGTTCGTTCGGTGGGATCGAAGTCGAGGCTGAATCCCAAAGTATGTCGATCAGAGTTTGATAGACGCGAGTAGGCTCTGCGAGTTAGCCCAGCGCGCCGAGTCGATCGCGCGGCGCTGCCTCGAGCGGCGGCGAGACGGGGGTGCACAGTGACCGCACTCGTAGATACAGATACTACCTTGGGTTTTCGCTCGGTTTAGATGGTCCTGCGCGGAGAACCGATGCTCAATTTCGCTCCGGCGCAGCGCATACGAACGCTCGCCGTCTACGCATATGAATGCCCGCGACCCAAAGAAAAAGCCCCGCACGATGGCGAGGCTTTTAGACGGAATTCCCGGAAAATACCCGGACTTTTCCCGGAACACTTACGATGCCTTGTAAGCTATTGAATTGGTAGGCGCGATTGGACTCGACCGCGCGCGCAGCGCGTGACGTGAGTGCGAAAGGAAATGCCGCGTGAGCGGCCGAATAAAGGGAACGAACAACCACGACCCGGAGGGTCGTTGGTGAGAGTCCATGCCGCGAGACTACAAAAAAGCCTCTGGAAACCGGAGGCCTTTCAAGGTATTGGTAGGCGCGATTGGACTCGAACCAACGACCCCCACCATGTCAAGGTGGTGCTCTAACCAGCTGAGCTACGCGCCTGCTGTTTTGCAGGGGCGGCACTTTAAATGAGCGGCGGTGCGCTTGCAATCCTTTTGTTGCCGGTGTCCATGCCGGATTCTGCGGGCATCGGTATCGATTTTGCCTGTCGGAACTGTGTAGTGAGTCTTTGGCACTGTGGGCCCGGACGGCGTCTTCACACCCATTTGTTCCGCTGGCAAGCGAGCGAAGCTGCTGAGAGGGGCAGCGCTGCATGAGGCTTCGATCGGCAACTTGGGGCGACACGTACCCCCCGGGAACGGTAAAGTCCGGAGACGGCACCGCCGTGAGGAGAGAAAGCCCGGTGTGCCGGGCTGATCGCAGGTTCGGACGCGATCGCATTCGCGGGATATCCATTGCGACCTAGGAACAAAGAACGCATGAACCACGCGCTGTGGCTGGCTTTGGTGCTGGCCCTGTTCTGGCTCGGCTTGTCCGGGCACTACACGCCGCTGCTGCTGGCATTCGGAGTGGCGTCGATCGCATTGGTGGGCTGGCTGGCCCACCGGATGGATATCGTCGATTCGGAAGCGCAGCCGCTCCGGCCGAGCCTGGCGGCGCCGCGTTACTGGCTGTGGCTCGCCGGTCAGATTCTGATTTCGGCCGTATCCGTCGCGAAGTGCGTCTGGACACCGCGCCTGCCGATTGATCCGGCCGTTGCCGAAATGAAGGCGGAAGGCCTGTCTCCCTTGCAGCAGGCCACCTATGCCAATTCGATCACGCTGACGCCGGGCACGCTGGCTCTGGCAATCCGCCGTGGTTCCATCGCCGTGCACGCGCTCAATCGGCGTGATCTGGAGGAGCTGCGCAAGGGTGCGATCGTGGCGCAGGTGCGCAAGCTGGAGGTCAACTGATGTTCGTCGCTGCGCTGTTGGCGGTGCTGGCGTCTATGGTTCTGGCGCTGACGCGGGCGCTGGTCGGGCCGACACTCTATGATCGGATTCTGGCCATCAATATCTTCGGCACGAAGACGGTGCTCCTCATCGCGGTGGCCGGTTTCGTCGCGGGGCGTCCCGATTTCCTCGATATCGCCCTGGTCTACGCGCTGATCAATTTTGTGGGAACGATTGCGGTGATGCGCTTGTCGCACTACGGCGACCTCGGGGCCGCGGACGAGGAGGGGGTGTTGTGAGTCTTGAGGCGGCGCTGGACATTGCCAGTGGATGTACCTTGCTTGTTGGAAGCCTTTTCGTGGTGTCGGGCGGTGTCGGTTTGCTGCGCATGCCGGATTTCTTTTCACGCACCCACGCCGCCAGTCTCACCGATACCGCGGGTGCGGGTCTGATCCTGTTGGGACTGCTGTTTCAGGTGGAGGATTTCGCGCAGGGCTTGCGACTTGCCTTGATTGCCCTGTTTCTGCTGTTTACCGGGCCGACAGCCACGCATGCGCTGGCCAGTGCGGCGCTGGGTGACGGTCTCAGTCCGTGGACGCGTAAATCCGGGGGGCGGCGATGAGCGGATTCTTCTACGTCGACTTGGTTCTGTTCGCGATCCTGACGGTCACCGCCATCACGATCGCCCAGCTACGACACCTGTATGCGGCGGCCATGCTGTCCGGTCTGTTCAGTCTGGTGTGCGCGTCGATCTTCGTGCTGCTCGACGCGGTTGACGTCGCGTTCACGGAAGCGGCGGTCGGGGCCGGTATCACCACGGTCCTGTTTCTCAGTGCCCTGGCGCTGACCAATGCGCGTGAACGCTTCACACCGCGCCGGCTCGGCCTGCCGGCGCTGATCGTGGTCACGATCACCGGCGCAACCCTGATCTACGCCTCGCAGGATCTGCCCGTCGTCGGCTCCCTGGATTCGCCGGTGCAGACGCATCCCCTGAAGTCGGTTTATCTGGAGGAATCGGTGCAGGAGACCGGGATTCCGAATGTGGTCACTACGGTGCTTGCGAGCTATCGCGGCTACGACACCATGGGTGAGGTTGCGGTGATTTTCACTGCCGGGATCGGCGTGTTGCTGCTGCTGGCGAGAACCCGCAAGCCTCGTTCGGAGGCCGGCAGCTCATGATGGAGAACGATCATCTGGTACTGCGGGTCGTCAGCAAGATCATGATGCCGTTCATTCTGCTGTTCGCGCTGTATGTGCAGTTTCATGGTGACTATGGCCCCGGTGGCGGCTTCCAGGCCGGCGCGATCTTCGCCGCCGGCATGATTCTCTACGGGCTGGTGTTCGGGCTCCACCGGGCACGCAAGGTACTGCCGTGGAAGGCCTTGATGTTCCTGATCCCGCTGGGGCTGCTGATCTATATCGGCGTCGGCGTGGTCAGCCTGCTGCTGGGCGGACGGTTTCTGGATTACGACACGCTCAATCCGCATCACCCGCACGCCGGCCAGCATCTCGGCATTCTGCTGGTTGAGGCGGGTGTGGGCATCACCGTTGCGGCGGTTCTCACCGCCGTCTTCTATGCATTTGCGGGGCGGGGTGTGAAGCAATGAGTCTGGCGGGGCACTACAATTTCTGGATCGTCATCGTGTTGATGATGATCGGTCTGTACACCGTGATCAGCCACGGCAATTTCATCAAGAAATTGATCGGACTGAACCTGTTCCAGGTTTCGGTGTTCATGCTCTACATCAGTCTCGGCGCCGTCGTCGGCGGCACAGCGCCGATCATTGACGACCGGTTCGAGTTGTATTCGCATCCGCTGCCGCATGTGCTGATCCTCACCGCGATCGTGGTGGGCGTTGCGACGACTGCGCTGGGGCTGGCTCTGGCCGTGCGGATTCACGAGGCCTACGGGACGCTTGAAGAGACCGAGGCGCTGCAACGGGAACGCGAGGATATCAAAGCGGCATGATCGTTCACCTTCCCGTACTGCAGGTTGTCCTGCCGTTGCTGTGTGCGCCTTTGTGCGTGCTGTTTCGTACGCCGCGCGTGGCCGCGCTGATCTATTTCATTGCTGCCGCGTCGGCGTTTGCCTGCGCCGTCGGCCTGAATATTCAGACGTTGGACGGCATCGTGCTGCACTACCAGCTTGGCGGTTGGTCGCCTCCGGCCGGGATCGAATACGTGATCGACGGCGCCAATGCGCCCTTGCTGCTGCTGGTCTCGCTGATCGCGCTGCTGGTTTCGGTCTATGCGCCGCGCAGCATCGCGTCCGAACTCGAGCCGGCACGAGTCGGTCTGTTCTTCGCTTGTATGTGCCTGTGCCTGGCCGGGCTGTTGGGCATCGCGGCAACCGGTGACGCGTTCAATGTCTTCGTGTTCCTCGAAATCTCGTCGCTGGCGTCCTACGCGCTGATTGCGCTCGGCGCGCGCCGTCGTGCCTTGCTCGCGGCATTTCAGTATCTCGTTTTGGGCACGATCGGCGGCACCTTTCTGCTGATCGGCATCGGTCTGGTCTACGCCATCACCGGCACGCTGAACATGGCGGATCTCGCGCAGCGCGTCAGTGAGCTGGGGGAGAACCGCGCACTGATCGGAGCCGTCGCCTTCGTCACCATCGGTATGGCGATCAAGGCGGCCGTCTTTCCGCTGCACGCCTGGCAGCCCGGCGCCTATTCGGAATCTCCCTCGGCCGTCGGCGTGTTCCTGTCCGCCACCGGCAGCAAGATTGCGCTGTATACCCTGTGCCGGTTCCTGTTCACGATTTTCGGCGCCTCGGTGGCGTTCCAGGTATTGCCGCTGACGCAGATCGGCCTGCTGGTCGGCTGTGTCGGCATGATCGCCGGCTCGCTGATGGCCTGTCTGCAGACTGATTTCAAACGCGTGCTGGCCTGGTCCAGCATCGGTCAGGTCGGCTACATCGTCGCCGGCATCAGCCTGGCCACCAGCGAGGGACTCACCGCCGCCTATCTGCACATTCTCAACCACGCGCTGATCAAGGCAGCACTGTTCGCAGCGGCAGGCGTGGTGATGCTGAGACTTGGCGGTACTGATCTGCAGAGTATCGCCGGCCTGGGGCGCCTGATGCCCTGGACCTTCGCCATGATCGTGGTGGCCGGACTGGGACTCATCGGCGTCCCCCTGAGCGCCGGATTCGTCAGCAAATGGGCGCTGGCGACGGCCCTGATCGACAGCGGGCAATGGCTGGTGCTGGCCGCGGTTCTGTTCAGCAGCCTGCTGGCGTTGGTCTACGTGGGACGGATCGTTGAGGCGGCGTGGTTTCGTGAACCGCAAGCCGGGCGCACACCGGCCGCCGTGCCGAGAGCAATGACCGCCGTGACCGCCTTGCTGGCAATCTCCACGATCTACTTCGGAATCGATACGCGTCTGCCGCTGGCCCTGGCGCAGACCGCGTCCGCAGCCCTGCTGGGAGCGGCCCCGTGATCGCGTTGCCGGCTGCGCTGACAGGCGCGGGCCAGGCGCTGGCCCTGCCGTTGACGGTGCTGCTCCCGCTGCTGGCGGGCGCGCTGGTGTTGCTGCTGCGGCGCAGCCCCGATTTGCGCGATGGCAGTTCGATGCTGATGGGCCTGGTGCTGGCCCTGGTGGTCGGCGCCTTGTGGAGTGCGCCCGATGCGGAGCTGAGTTTCACGATATGGAACTGGTTGCCGGGTCTCGCCTTCGAGTTCCGGATGGAGCCGCTGGGGCTGTTGTTCGCGACTGTCTCCGCCGTGCTTTGGCCGCTGACCACGCTGTATGCCGTCGGCTATATGCGCGGCAACGCGGAGAAGCACCAGACCCGGTTCTTCCTGTGTTTCGCGCTGGCGATCGCCGCGGCGCAGTGGATTGCCTTTTCCGGCAATCTCGTGACGCTGTTCGTGGGCTACGAGTTCATGACCCTGGCCACCTGGCCGCTGGTCGCCCACAAGGGCAACGAGGATGCGAAGCGCGGAGCGCGCGTCTATCTCGCGGTTCTGCTGACGACCTCGATCGGCCTGCTGTTGCCGGCCATCGTCTGGACCTATCTGCTGACCGGGACCACGCAGTTCAGCGACGGCGGGATTCTGGCCGGCCACGGCAGCCCGGCGCTGTTCGCGGTGCTCTATGCGATGTTCCTGTTCGGCATCGGCAAGGCGGCGCTGATGCCGTTCCATCGCTGGCTACCCGCGGCGATGGTGGCGCCGACGCCGGTGTCTGCATTGCTGCACGCGGTGGCGGTGGTCAAGGCGGGTGTGTTCTCGGTGCTCAAGGTCACGATCTACATCTTCGGCCTGGACAACCTCAGCACCAGCGGCGCCTCGCAGCCGATGATGTGGGTCGCGGCCTTTACGCTGCTGGCCGCGGGCGTGATCGCGGTGCGTCAGGACAACCTCAAGAAGCGGCTTGCCTATTCGACCGTGAGCCAGCTCAGCTACATCGTGCTGGGCGCGGCACTCGCCCAGCACTACGCCGTGCTCGAAGGTGCCCTGCATATCGCGACGCATGCGGTCGGCAAGATCACGCTGTTCTTCTGCGCCGGCGCGATCTATACCGCGCACCACCTCACACGTGTCAGCGAACTGGACGGCCTCGGCCAGAAGATGCCGTACACCTTTGCGGCGTTCACCGTAGCCTCGATTTCGATCATCGGCCTGCCGCCGCTGGCCGGCAGTTGGGACAAGCTGTTGTTGATCGAAGGCTCGCTCGAGGCCGGCGTACCGGTGATGCTCGGTGTGCTGCTGGCTGGTGCGCTGCTCGCGATCGCCTACCTCATGCCGGTGCCGATGCGAGCATTCTTTGTCCGTTCCGACACCCATGGCGCCGACCCGGATAACCCGTCCGGCAATCCGCGCCCGCGCACCGAACCGGTTCAGGAGGCGCCGCTGGCCTGCGTGCTCCCGCTGTGCATCACGGCCCTGGCCTGCATCGCGATGTTCTTTTTTGAAGACGCCCTGATCGAACCTCTGGCGCGCCGCCTGGGAAGCCCGTGAGCAAACCATCCATGAACGAACCCAAGCATTGGCTGGACCGACCGCAGAGCGCGACGCTGCTGGTCCGGATTCTCTACCTGGCCTGCGCAGCGCTGCTGCTCGCGGACCTGTTCTACGAACGCCACGGCCATTTCGAGTTCGAGCACTGGTTCGGCTTCTTCTGCGGTTTCGGCTTTCTGGCCTATGTGTTCATCGTCAACGCCGCCAAGGTTCTGCGGCGTCTGATCGGGCGTCCGGAGACGTATTACCAGTCCACGCCGCCGGAGCGCGACCATGACTGAGTGGTGGGCCAACCCGGCACTGCTGCTGATTATCGGTGGCCTGCTGCTGCCGCTGCTGGGGCCACTGCCGCGTCGCATCATGAGTCTGGCACTGCCGGCGGCAAGCCTGGTGCTGCTGTGCTGTCTGCCGGATGGCGAGAGCGGGCGGGCGGTGTTGTTCGGTCTGGATCTGGTCACGCTGCGCGTCGACAAGCTGGCCTTCATCTTTGCGCTGATCTTCCATATCGCGGCGCTGATCTCGGCGGTCTACGCTTGGCATCTGCGTGATGTCCTGCAGCATGCCAGCACCCTGGTCTATGCCGGCGCGGCGGTCGGCGCGGTGCTCGCGGGCGATCTCATCACCATGCTGCTGCATTGGGAACTGACGGCGATTTCGTCGGTGTTCCTGATCTGGGCGCGGCGTACCGAACGGGCCTATCACGTGGGCATGCGCTATCTGCTGGTGCAGGCTGGCGCCGGCGTGCTGCTGCTGTCCGGGATCGTGATGCGTTACACGGCGACCGGTGATCTCGCCTTCGAGCGGATGACGCTCGATGAACCGGGCTCGCTGATGATGCTGGTCGCAATCGGCGTCAAATGTGCGTTCCCGCTGCTGCACAACTGGCTGCAGGACGCCTATCCGGAAGCCACCGTCACCGGTACCGTGGTGCTTTCGATCTTCACCACCAAGCTCGCGGTCTATGCGCTGGCCCGTGGCTTCGCGGGCACCGAAATCCTGATCTGGATCGGCGCGGCGATGACGCTGTTCCCGATCTTCTTCGCGGTCATCGAAAACGACCTGCGGCGCGTGCTGTCCTACAGTCTCAACAACCAGCTCGGTTTCATGGTCTGCGGCATCGGCATCGGCACCGATCTGGCGATCAACGGCGCCGCGGCGCATGCCTTTGCGCACATCATCTACAAGTCGCTGCTGTTCATGGCGATGGGCGCGGTGCTGTACCGCGTCGGTACGGTCAAGGCCTCGGAACTCGGTGGGCTCTACAAATCGATGCCGTGGACGGCGGGGCTGTGCATCGTCGGCTCGGTCTCGATCTCGGCGTTTCCGCTGACCTCCGGCTTTGTCACCAAGTCGATGATCCTGTCGGCCGCCGGGGAGGAGCATCTGTGGCTGCCGTGGCTGATTCTGCTGTTTGCTTCGGCGGGCGTGCTCGACCATTCCGGCATCAAGATCCCATTCTTCTCGTTCTTCGCGCACGACTCCGGCAAGCGTTGCCAGGAGGCGCCGAGCAACATGTTGCTGGCGATGGGGGCGGCGGCTTTCCTGTGTATCGGAATCGGCGTGTATCCGCAGCCGCTCTACGATCTGTTGCCGTACGCAGTGGCGTACTCGCCGTACACCGCCGGCCACGTGATCACGCAGTTGCAGTTGCTGCTGTTCGCCGCGGCGGGCTTCGCCTTCCTGTATCGCCGCGGCTGGTATCCGCCGGAGATTCGATCGCTGAACCTCGATAGCGACTGGATCTACCGCCGTGCGGCGCCGGCCCTGGTCGGCGTGGCCTTGCGTGGCCTCGATCGCTTGGGCGCGGCCTGGCAGGGTCTGCTGGGAAACCTCGCTCGTCGCAGCTTGGCGAGGGTCGGGCAGGTGCAGCGTCACGGCGCCGGCCTGATCGGGCATCAAAGCACCGGTTCGATCACCGCCTGGGTGACGGGCGCCCTGGCCGTGCTGCTGATGCTGTCCTTCCTGTTGGGACGCTCGTAGCGCCGTTGTCCTGAGGCGACTCGCGGGGCGTCCGCTCAGGGCGCCGCGATCACCGTGAACGCGGCCGCGTTGACCCAGAAGTGCACCAGGATGCTGGCGACATAGCCGAGCACGATCGCCCAGGACCAGCGCAGGTGGGCGAAAAACGTGTACTGCCCATGCGCCTGGCCCATGACGGCGACGCCGGCCGCCGAACCGATCGACAGCAGTGATCCGCCGACGCCGGCCGTCAGCGTCACCAGCAGCCATTGGCCGTGCGACATCACCGGGTCCATCGTCAGTACGGCGTACATCACCGGGATATTGTCGATGATCGCCGAGGCGAAGCCGACGATGACATTGGCCTTGGTGGCGCCCAGCCCGGTGTACATGGCCTCGGAACCCACGGCGAGATAGCCCAGCGTGCCGAGCCCGCCGACGCACAGGATGATGCCGTAGAAAAACAGCAGCGTGTCCCATTCGGCACGCGCCACCTGTTCAAAGACGTTGAAGGGGTGCGCCGAGGTTCTTTGCGGCGCAGTGTCGGGGCGCATCCCGCCTTCTTCGAGGAAGCTGATCTCGCGCATGTCGCGGCGGTTGAGGAAGGAGCCGAACAGCTTGAGCAGGCCGAGTCCGGCCATCATTCCGACCACGGCCGGCAGATGGAACAGGCTGTGCGCCGTGATCGTCATGACGATCGTGAACACGAACAGGCCGATCACAACATAGCCGCCCGGCTTGACGCGCGGCGCGTCCTTGAACGCTTCGGGTACCTCGCGCGGCACGGCCAGCGACATCAGCGCGGCCGGCACCAGCCAGTTGACGATCGATGGCAGGAACAGCGCCAGGAATTCCAGGGCACCGACCTTGCCCTTCTGCCAGACCATCAGCGTGGTGATGTCGCCGAACGGGCTCCAGGCGCCGCCGGCATTGGCCGCGACCACGATGTTGATGCAGGCGACGACGACGAATTTCGGCCGGCCCTGGCCGACCGCCATCGCGACCGAGGACATCACCAGCGCCGTGGTCATGTTGTCGGCGACCGGCGAGATGAAGAACGACAGCAGGCCGGTCAGCCAGTAGATCGTGCGCAGCGAGAAGCCGCGAGACACCAGCCAGCCGTGCAGGGCGTCGAAGACGTTTCGTTCTTCGAGGGTGTTGATGTAGGTCATCGCCACCAGCAGGAACAGGAACAGCTCGCCGTATTCGAGCAGGCTGTGCTCGACGGTTTCCTCGACGTAGGCGGTGTCGCCAAGCTGCGTGTAGAGGTAGCCGATCAGTATCCAGATGGCGCCGGCGGCGAGCAGCACGGGGATGGACTTGCGCAGCTTGAGCCATTCCTCGGCGACGACCAGCGCGTAGGCGACCACGAACATCGCGACGCAGAGCCAGCCGATCCAGTGGTCGGTGTGGTCGTGCGAGATCGCGGATTCCGCGGCGAATGCCAGTGTCGGCAGGAGGGTGAGCAGAGCAGCCAGGCTCAGGCCAAGCGTGCGCGACAATGCGGTCATTCGGGTCCCCGTCTCGTTTTTCGGCGGGGTAGTTTAGGACTTCTGAACGATCGGTGGTGCGTCTTCTGCGCGCGAGCCCGATCAGGCGGCGTTGACCAGCACCTGTTCGCGCGCCTTCTTGATCTGGTCGCGCAGCGAGGCGGCCTTTTCGAACTCCAGGTTCTGCGCCGCCTTGAACATGTCCTTTTCGAGCTGCTTGATCATCTTGGCAAGCTTGTCCGGCGAGATGTCGCCGTACTCGCCGCGCTTCTCGGCGGCCTTGAGCCCGGCGGCCACGGAGATTTCCTCGTAGCCGGCCTTGAGGATGTCACCGATGCGCTTCTCGATGCCCTTGGGCGTGATGCCGTGTGCGGCGTTGTGGGCGCGCTGTTTGTCGCGGCGACGGTCGGTTTCGTCGATGGCGCTGCGCATCGACTTGGTGATTTCGTCGGCGTAGAGGATCGCCTTGCCGCGCAGGTGGCGCGCGGCGCGGCCGATGGTCTGGATCAGCGAGCGCTCCGAGCGCAGGAAACCTTCCTTGTCGGCATCCATGATCGCCACCAGCGAAACTTCCGGCAGGTCCAGGCCCTCGCGCAGCAGATTGATGCCGACCAGCACGTCGAACAGGCCCAGGCGCAGGTCGCGGATGATTTCGGCGCGCTCCACGGTGTCCACGTCGGAGTGCATGTAGCGCACCTTGACGCTGTGTTCGTGCAGGTAGTCGGTCAGGTCCTCGGCCATGCGCTTGGTCAGCACGGTGATCAGCACGCGTTCGCCGAGTTCGGCGCGCAGGCGGATTTCGCCGAGCACGTCGTCGACCTGCGTGCCGGCGGGACGGATTTCCACTTCGGGATCGATCAGGCCGGTGGGGCGCACGACCTGTTCGACCACCTGCTGCGCGTGCTGCGCCTCGTAGGGGCCGGGCGTGGCGGAGACGAAGATGGTCTGCGGCACGATGCGTTCGAATTCGTCGAAGCGCAGCGGCCGGTTGTCCATCGCGCTGGGCAGGCGGAAGCCGTATTCGACCAGAGTTTCCTTGCGCGAGCGGTCGCCCTTGTACATCGCGCCGATCTGCGGAACCGTGACATGCGATTCATCCAGCACCATCAGCGCGTCCGGCGGCAGGTAGTCGAGCAAACAGGGCGGCGGTTCGCCTGGGCCGCGACCGGACAGGTAGCGCGAGTAGTTCTCGATGCCTGAGCAGTAGCCGATCTCGCGGATCATCTCCAGGTCGAAGGTGGTGCGCTGCTCCAGGCGCTGCGCCTCCAGCAGCTTGCCGTTCTCGCGCTGGTACTTGAGGCGTTCGCGCAATTCCTCGCGAATCGCGTCGAAGGTGGCCAGTAGGCGTTCGCGCGGCGTCACGTAGTGCGACTTGGCGTAGATCGTCAGGCGCGGCACGCGGCGCAGGGATTCGCCGGTCAGCGGGTCGAAGAACGACAGGGACTCCACTTCGTCGTCGAACAGCTCGATGCGCACCGCCTCGTCGTCGGATTCGGCCGGATGTACGTCGATGATCTCGCCGCGCACGCGGTAGGTGCCGCGCTTGAGCTCCATGTCATTGCGCGTGTACTGCATCTCGGTGAGGCGGCGGATGATCTCGCGCTGGCCGATGATGTCGCCCTTGTCGAGGTGCAGGCGCATGGTCGCGTAGGCTTCGGGGTCGCCGAGGCCGTAGATCGCCGATACCGAGGCGACGATGATCACGTCGCGCCGCTCCAGCAGCGCCTTGGTCGCCGACAGCCGCATCTGTTCGATGTGGTCGTTGATCGAGCTGTCCTTCTCGATGAAGGTATCGGTGGACGGAACGTAGGCTTCCGGCTGGTAGTAGTCGTAGTAGGAGACGAAATACTCCACCGCATTGTCCGGAAAGAATTCCTTGAACTCGCCGTAGAGCTGCGCCGCCAGCGTCTTGTTCGGCGCCATGATCATGGTTGGCCGCTGCAATTGCTGGATGACGTTGGCAATCGTGTAGGTCTTGCCGGAGCCGGTCACGCCCAGCAGCGTCTGGTGGCTGAGTCCGTCCTGGAGCCCGCCGGTGAGGCCCTGGATCGCCGTCGGCTGATCACCGGCCGGCGCCCAGTCGGCTTTCAGCTGGAACGGGATGTTGTCGCGCCGGGCCAGGCGCGCGAGCTGTGCTTCGCTGAGGTCTCGTGCCATCGGCAGCGGGTTCCTTGCCGGTGGGAACCGGCCAAAATTGAAGAACACAAAAGGATACCGCGCCTTGCTGACATTCGTTGTCAGCAAGGCGCGGTGCCTCGGCATAGAATCGCCGCCAGACTCTTGGCTCAGAACTCATCATGAACGACCTGCCCACGGGCGCCGAAGTCGTGCTGTCGGCCGCCGCTGGCGGTGCCGACGCCGACACCGAAGAAACCCGCGAATGGCTCGAAGCCTTCGACGCGGTGGTGCGTGTGCACGGCAAGGCGCGTGCGCAGTACCTGTTCGACCGGCTCGCCGACCACGCGCTGACGCGCGGCGTGCAGTCCGGGCGTGCGCGCATCACGCCGTACCGAAACACCATTCCGGTGGAGGCGCAGCCAGCCTATCCGGGCGACACCCGACTCGAAGACAAGCTGATGGGCGCGATCCGCTGGAACGCGCTGGCGATGGTGGTGCGTGCCAACAAGACCAGCGCCGAGCTGGGCGGCCACATCGCCAGCTACGCCTCGGCGGCGGAGCTGTTCGAGGTCGGTTTCAACCATTTCTTCAAGGCCGCCGGCCATGCCGAAGGCGAGGACCTGGTGTTCTTCCAGCCGCATTCCTCGCCCGGCGTGTACGCGCGCGCCTGGCTGGAAGGCCACCTCGACGAAGCGCATCTCGACAACTATCGGCAGGAAATCGCCGGCCACGGCCTGTGTTCCTATCCGCATCCCTGGCTGATGCCGGATTTCTGGCAGTTTCCGACCGGTTCCATGGGCCTGGGCCCGATCAGCGCGATCTATCACGCGCGCTTCATGCGCTATCTGCAGGACCGTGGACTGCAGGAGACCGCCGGCCGCCGGGTCTGGGGCTTCTTCGGCGACGGCGAAATGGACGAACCCGAATCGATCGGCGCGCTGTCGCTGGCCGCGCGCGAACGCCTCGACAACCTGACGTTTGTCGTCAACTGCAATCTGCAGCGCCTGGACGGGCCGGTGCGCGGCAACAGCCGCATCATCGACGAACTCGAAGCCCTGTTCCTCGGCGCCGGCTGGAACGTGATCAAGGTGCTGTGGGGCTCGGACTGGGACGTGCTGTTCGCGCGCGACACCCAGGGCGAACTGCTGCGCGCCTTCGCCGAAACCGTGGACGGGCAGTTCCAGACCTTCTCGGCCAACGACGGTGCCTACAACCGCGAGCGCTTCTTTTCGCAGACGCCGGAACTCAAGGCTCTGGTCGCGAATATGAGCGACGAGGAAGTCGAACGCCTCAAGCGCGGCGGGCACGACGTCAAGAAGCTCTACGCGGCCTATGCGGCCGCAGCCGCGCATCGTGGTCAGCCCACCGTGATCCTGGCCAAGACCATGAAGGGTTACGGCATGGGCACGGCCGGACAGGGCCGCATGACCACGCACCAGAACAAGAAAGTGGAGATCGAAAGCCTCAAGGACTTTCGGGACCGTTTCGGCCTGCCGCTGAGTGACGAACAGGTCGAAAAGCTGGAGTTCTACAAGCCGGCCGAGAACAGCGCCGAACTGCGCTATCTGCAACAGCGCCGCGAAGCGCTCGGGGGGCACCTGCCGCGGCGTCGCCGGCAGTCCGCCGAGGTGCTGGCGGTGCCGGCGCTGGCATCGTTCGCCAAGTTCGCATTGCAGGCCGATGGCAAGGCGATGTCGACCACCATGGCCTTCGTGCGCATGCTCGGCGGCCTGCTCAAGGACAAGAAACTCGGTTCTCGCATCGTGCCGATCGTCGCCGACGAGGCACGCACCTTCGGCATGGCCAACCTGTTCCGTCAGGTCGGCATCTACGCGCCGCACGGCCAGATGTACGAGCCCGAGGACATGGGCACGATGCTGTATTACCGCGAGGAAAAATCCGGCCAGATTCTGGAGGAAGGCATTTCCGAAGCCGGCGCGATTTCCTCGTGGATCGCCGCGGCCACCAGCTACAGCGTGCACGACAAGCCGATGCTGCCGTTCTACATCTACTACTCGATGTTCGGCTACCAGCGCGTCGGCGATTTCATCTGGGCGGCCGGTGACCAGCGCGCGCGCGGCTTCCTGATCGGCGCGACTTCGGGCCGGACCACCCTGGGCGGGGAAGGGCTGCAGCATCAGGACGGACAAAGCCACCTGTCGTTCTCGGCGGTGCCGAACTGCCGCGCCTGGGATCCGGCCTTCGCCTACGAAGTGGCGGTGATTGTCGAACACGGCATGCGCGAGATGCTGGCCGAGCAGAACGACGTGTTCTATTACCTCACGGTCATGAACGCCAACGATGCGCAGCCTTCGATGCCGGACGGCGAAGACCTGCGTTCGTCGATTCTCGGCGGCCTGTACCGCCTGCCGGGAGCGGCGAAAGATGCCCAGGTCCAGCTGCTGGGTTCGGGTGCGATCATGAGCGAGGTGCTCAAGGCGCGCGACTGGCTGTCGGCACATTGGAACGTCGCAGCCGATGTCTGGAGCGTGACCAGCTATACCGAATTGCAGCGCGAGGGGATCGCCTGCGAACGTGCCGTGCGGTATGGCGGGGCGCCCGGGCTGTCGCGTGTGTCACGCCTGTTGCAGCACGCGACTGGCCCGGTCGTTGCCGCCAGCGATTATGTTCGCGCGCTGCCGGAGCTGATTCGGGCCTTCGTTCCGAACCGCTACGTCACGCTCGGCACCGACGGTTTCGGCCGCAGCGACACCCGTGCGGCCTTGCGCGAATTCTTCGAGGTGGATGCCGCGTCCATCGTGATTGCCGCGCTGGATTCGCTGCATGCCGAAGCGGCGGTGGACGCAGCCACGCTGCAGGCGGCGCGCGAACGTTACGGCCGCAACAACGACCCCGGAGCGTCCTGGACTCGCTGAAGCTGTGCGGACCTGCGCCTATACTTCCAGCGCGGGGGGAGCGAATACCGGAGTTGACGATGGAAAAGCAGGTCAAGACCTACAAGGGCCCCGCTGGCGGCTGGGGCGCATTGGCCAGTTCGTTCCGTCACATCAGCGAGCAGGGCATCGTCGGTCGTGGCGCTACCACCTTGCTCAAGGCCAATCAGCCGGACGGCTTCGATTGCCCCGGTTGCGCCTGGCCGGACAAGAACCAGCATTCCACGTTCGAGTTCTGCGAGAACGGCGTCAAGGCGGTGGCGGCGGAAGCCACGCGCCGCACGGTGCCGCCCGAATTCTTCGCGCAGCACAGCATCGAGTCGCTGGCCGCGCATGACGACTACTTCCTCGAAGCGCAGGGCCGGCTGACCCATCCGATGTTCTATGACGGGGCCGACGCGGACGGCGCGGGCGGGCACTATCGCCCGGTGGACTGGGACGAGGCCTTCGCCATCGTCGCACGTCACCTGAATGCGCTGGACAGCCCGGATCAGGCCCTGTTCTACACCTCCGGCCGCACCTCCAACGAGGCGGCGTTTCTGTACCAGCTGTTCGTGCGCGAATTCGGCACCAACAACCTGCCGGACTGCTCGAACATGTGTCACGAGCCGTCCGGTGTTGCGCTGGGCGAACAGATCGGCAGCGGCAAGGGCACGGTCACGCTCGACGATTTCCACAAGGCCGAGGCGATCTTCATCTTCGGCCAGAATCCCGGCACCAATCACCCGCGCATGCTCGGCGAGTTGCGCGAGGCCTCGCGTCGCGGTTGCCGCATCGTGGTGTTCAACCCCTTGCGCGAGCGCGGTCTGGAGCGATTCGCCAATCCGCAGAGCCCGGTGGACATGCTCACCGGCGGCGCCACACCGATCGCCAGCCACTACTATCAGCCGCGCATCGGTGGCGATCTGGCGGCGCTCAAGGGCCTGATGAAATCGGTGCTCGAAAGCGGTGAGATCGACCAGGCCTTCATCGCCGAGCACTGCACTGGCTTCGAGGCGCTGCGGGCCGACGTGCTGGCCGAGGACTGGACCGTGATCGAGCTCGAGTCCGGTCTGTCGCGCACACAGATCGAGGAAGCCGCGGCGGTGTATCGCGCGTCCAATGCGACGATCGCCTGCTGGGGCATGGGCATCACGCAGCACAAGCACGGCGTCGCCACGATTCAGACCATCGTCAATCTGCTGCTGCTGCGCGGCAATCTCGGCAAGCCGGGCGCCGGCGCCTGCCCGGTACGCGGCCATTCGAATGTGCAGGGTGATCGCACCATGGGCATTTACGAGCAGCCCAGCGAGGCCTTTCTCGACCGGCTCGGCCGCGCCTTCGATTTCGAGCCGCCGCGCCAGCACGGGCATGACGTGGTCGGCTCGATCGAGGCGATGCTGCGAGGCGAAGCCAAGCTGTTCTTCGCGATGGGCGGCAACTTCGCCGCCGCCTCGCCGGACACCGTACGCACCGCGCAGGCCCTGCGTCAGTGCGAGCTGACGGTCCATGTCTCGACCAAGCTCAATCGTTCGCATCTGGTGCATGGCCGCCAGGCGTTGATCCTGCCGTGTCTGGGCCGCACCGAGATCGACGTGCAGGCCGGTGGGGTGCAGAGCGTCACGGTCGAGGATTCGATGAGCATGGTGCACCTGTCCGGCGGCATCAATCCGCCGGTGTCCGGCAGCTTGCTCAGCGAACCGGCGATCGTCGCGCACCTCGCCGCGATGACGCTGCCGCACAGCAAGACGCCGTGGCTGTGGCTGATCGAGGACTACAAGCGCATTCGCGACAAGATCGCCGAAGTGGTCGACGGCTTTATGCATTTCAACGAGCGCGTGCATCAGCCGGGCGGCTTTTATCTCGGCAACGCGGCGGCGGAGCGGCGTTGGCACAACGCCGCCGGCAAGGCGGTGTTCTGCGTGCACGCGATTCCGCGCGCCCTCGCCGGCAGCGCGCCGCTGCGACTGATGACGATGCGCAGTCACGATCAGTACAACACCACGATCTACGGGCTGGAGGATCGCTATCGCGGCGTTTCCGGCCACCGCCGCGTGTGCTTCATCAGCAAACAGGATCTGGAGCGCTTCGCGCTGCAGGCCGGGCAATGGGTCGACATCGTCTCGGTCTGGCACGACGGCGAGCGCTTCGCCCGACGCTTTCTGCTGATCGAGTTCGACATCCCCGCCGGCTGCATCGCCAGCTATTATCCGGAAACCAATCCGCTGGTGCCGCTCGACAGCTACGCCGACCGCGCGCGTACGCCCACCTCCAAGTCGATTCCGGTTCGTCTGCAACCCGCCGAGGCGGCGTGATCGAACGGCAGTTGGCCGAGCTGCTCGATTTCGTCGCGACTCATGACGGAGTTTCGACCGCGCGTGCGGCCAAACGCCTGGGCCTGGGCCAAAGCCAGTTGCAGCGGCTGCTGGCGGTGCTCGGCGAGGATGATTCGTTCGGTGGCCTGGGACTGCTGATGATTCGCGAATCCGGTCCGCGACGCGTGCTCAGCCTCAGCCCGCGTGGGCGTGAATGGATGGAGGCGCATTCGTGAGCCCCCGACCGCTGGTGGAGCTGACCGCACATCGCCTGGAAGCCGAGCGCTGGCAGCGGCGTACCGAAACCCTGGCGGAAGAAACCGCGGTGGCGATGGTCTACAACGGCCACTCGCACGCGGTGATGATGGCGACTCCGGCCGATCTCGACGATTTCGCCTTCGGCTTTGCCCTGACCGAGGGCATCGTCGCGCAGGTCGGCGAAGTCGAGATGGTCGACCGGCTCGAAACCGGGCACGGCGTGTCCCTGCAGATGCTGATTCCGCAGGCGCGTTTCGAAGCCTTGAACGGACGCGAGCGTCAATCGTCCGGCCGCACCGGTTGCGGACTGTGCGGCACCGCCACGCTGGAGGCCGCGATCCGCCCGGTGAGGCCGGTCGACGAGGCACCGATCCTGTCGCCGGAGGCGCTGTTCGACGCCCTGCGTCGGCTCCAGACCCACCAGCCGTTCAACGAGCGCAGCGGGGCGGTGCACGCCGCGGCCCTGATCGACGACGAGGGCGCTTTGCGGGTGCGCGAGGATGTTGGCCGCCACAATGCCATCGACAAGGTTGCCGGCGCGCTGCTGCGGGCGGGCCGGCATCCGCAGGCGCTGCTGGTGACCTCGCGTGCCTCGTACGAGGTGGTGCACAAGGCGGCGCAGATCGGCTGTCCGATGGTCGTCGCAATTTCGGCACCGACCGCCTTGGCGGTACGCCTGGCCGAGCAGGCTGGCGTGGTCCTGGCCGGTTTTGCGCGCGATTCGCGCATGACCGTTTACGCCGGTGCGTCGAGGTTTCGCGGCCCCGGCTGAGGGACCGGCCGGGCCGGTCAGCTCGGCGCCGCGTCCGCCAGGCCGCGCAAGGTCGCTATGAAGTTCTGCGCCAGGGGGGGTGCGTCCGCATGTCTGCGCAGGATGCCCAGCTCGATCTTCGCGGCGCGACCGCGCAGCGGCAGGTAGCGCACGCCGGCACGCTGCAGGTTCTGCACCGACGAGGGCACCAGCGCGACGCCCATGCCGGCGGAGACCAGTCCGATCACGGTCTGCATCTGACGCGCACTCTGCGTGATGCGCGGCGCGAAACCGGCGGTGCGGCAGCGGCTGACCACCAGATCGTAGAGCCCCGGTCCGATCGCGCGCGGCGGCACGATGAAGCTGGCCTTGGCAAGCGTGCGCAGATCGACCGCACCGCCGCCGCCGACCGCGGGATGGTCTGCCGGCGCCGCCAGCACCAGCGCCTCCCGGCACAGCCGCTCGAAGCGCAGGTCCGGCTCGTCCACCGGCGCCAGCCCGATCGCGAGATCCAGCCGTCCGGCCCGCAATTCGCGGATCTGCGCATCGGTGGTCAGTTCGTGCAATTGCACCTCCACCCGCGGGTAGTGCTTGCGAAAGCGGCTCAGGGCCGGCGGCAGGATGCTGTAGTCCGCGATCGAGACGAAGCCGACCGACAGTACGCCGACGTCGCCGCGATGAACTTGCAGCGCCCGTTCCCGCGCCTGTTCCAGCCGGCTCAGCACCGCGCGGACTTCCTCGTAGAACACGGCGCCGGCGGCGGTCGGCGTCACGCCGCGATTGCCGCGTACCAGCAGGCTGGCGCCGATTTCACGCTCCAGCGCCTTGAGATGGGTCGACAGCGGCGGCTGTGACACGTGCAGCCGCACCGCCGCACGCGACAGGCTGCCTTCCTCGACGATGGCCGCGAAATATCGCAGCTGACGTAGATCCACTATTCGAAATTCCTATATCGGAATGCCAAACATTGTATTGGACGATATAGCTAAAACCCAGCACAGTCGTATTTCCGGAACCCAGCCGCGCCCGCACGCAAGGACACCACCATGCCCGCCTACCGCTCCCGTACCAGCACCCACGGCCGCAACATGGCCGGCGCACGCGCCCTGTGGCGCGCCACCGGCATGAAGGACGGTGACTTTCAGAAGCCGATCATCGCGGTCGCCAATTCGTTCACGCAGTTCGTGCCCGGCCACGTGCACCTCAAGGACCTCGGTCAGCTGGTGATCGCGGAGATCGAGAAGGCCGGCGGCATCGGCAAGGAGTTCAACACCATCGCCGTCGACGACGGCATCGCCATGGGCCACGACGGCATGCTCTACAGCCTGCCCTCGCGCGACATCATCGCCGACAGCGTGGAGTACATGTGCAACGCGCACACCGCTGACGCGCTGGTGTGCATCTCCAACTGCGACAAGATCACGCCGGGCATGCTGATGGCGGCGATGCGCCTCAACATCCCGGTGGTGTTCGTCTCCGGCGGGCCGATGGAAGCCGGCAAGACCACGCTGGCCGACAAGGTGATTCCGCTCGACCTCGTCGACGCGATGGTCGCCGCCGCCGACGACCGAGTCTCCGATGCCGACGTCGATCAGATCGAACACTCGGCCTGCCCGACCTGCGGTTCGTGCTCGGGCATGTTCACCGCCAATTCGATGAACTGCCTGACCGAGGCGCTGGGCCTGTCGCTGCCGGGCAACGGTTCGCTGGTGGCCACGCACGTCGACCGCGAAGCCCTGTTCCGCCGTGCCGGCAGCACGGTGGTGGAACTCGCCAAGCGCTACTACGAACAGGACGACGCCAGCGTGTTGCCGCGCAACATCGCGACCAAGGCCGCGTTCGAGAACGCGATGACGCTGGACATCGCCATGGGGGGCTCCACCAACACCGTGCTGCATCTGCTGGCCGCGGCGCTGGAAGGGGAGGTCGACTTCACCATGGCGGACATCGACCGGCTGTCGCGCAAGGTGCCCAATCTGTGCAAGGTCGCGCCCAGCAGCCACCACCATCTGGAGGATGTGCACCGCGCTGGCGGCGTGATGTCGATCCTCGGCGAACTGCAGCGCGCCGATCTGCTGGATTCCTCGGTCGGCAGCGTGCACAGCCCCACGCTGGCCGACGCCTTCGACCGCTGGGACATCACGCGTACGCAGGACGTGGCGGTGCACGAGTTCTACCGCGCCGGTCCCGCCGGCATCCGCACCACTCAGGCGTTCTCGCAGGCCTGCCGCTACGAGACGCTGGATACGGACCGCAGCACGGGCTGCATTCGCGACAAGGCGCATGCCTACAGTCAGGACGGCGGCCTCGCCGTACTGTTCGGCAATCTTGCCGAGCGCGGCTGCATCGTCAAGACCGCCGGGGTCGACGCCGGCAGCCTGCAATTCGGCGGTCCGGCCGTGGTTCTGGAGAGCCAGGATGACGCCGTGCAGGCGATCCTCGGCGGGCGCGTCAAGGAAGGCGACGTCGTCATCATCCGCTACGAAGGCCCGCGCGGCGGTCCCGGCATGCAGGAAATGCTGTATCCGACCAGCTATCTGAAATCCAAGGGCCTGGGCAAGGCCTGCGCGCTGGTGACCGATGGTCGCTTCTCCGGCGGCACCTCGGGCCTGTCGATCGGCCACGTTTCGCCGGAAGCGGCCGAAGGCGGCACCATCGGCCTGATCCGCGACGGCGACCGCATCGAAATCGACATTCCCGGGCGATCGATCCGGGTCGAACTCAGCGATGAAGAACTCGCGCGGCGCCGTGCCGAGCAGGACGCGATCGGCTGGAAGCCGGCGGCGCCGCGGCCGCGCAAGCTCAGCACCGCGCTGAAGGCCTACGCCAAATTGACCACCAGTGCGGACAAGGGTGCGGTGCGCGATCTGAGTCTGTTCGACTGACCGTTGCTAGCGGGCGGCACCGTCGCCGTCCCGCCCGGCAGGGCTCTGCGCTTATCATGGAGGCAGCCGCAGGGGCCGTGCGCATCCGGTCTCTCGCATTCATTCGATAACAAGCCCCGCCAGGAGAGTTTCCATGGACGTACGTGCCGCCGTTGCCTTCGAAGCCGGCCAGCCCCTCAGCATCGAAACCGTGCAGCTTGACGGCCCCAAGGCCGGTGAAGTCCTGGTCGAGATCAAGGCGTCCGGCATCTGCCATACCGACAAATACACGCTGTCCGGCGCCGATCCGGAAGGCCTGTTTCCATCCATCCTCGGTCACGAGGGCGCGGGCGTGGTGGTCAATGTCGGCCCGGACGTGAAGGGCCTGAAGAAGGGCGATCACGTGATTCCGCTGTATACGCCGGAATGCCGCGAGTGCAAGAGCTGCACCTCGCACAAGACCAATCTATGCACCTCGATTCGCGCCACCCAGGGCCAGGGACTGATGCCGGACGGCAGCAGCCGCTTTTCCTACCAGGGCAAGCCGATCCATCACTACATGGGCTGCTCCACCTTTTCCAACTACACGGTGTTGCCGGAGATCGCGCTGGCGAAAATTCGTGAGGACGCGCCGTTCGACAAGGTCTGCTACATCGGTTGCGGCGTCACCACCGGTATCGGTGCGGTGCTGTTCTCGGCCAAGGTCGAGGCCGGCGCCAATGTCGTCGTGTTCGGGCTCGGCGGCATCGGCCTCAACGTGATTCAGGGCGCGAAAATGGTCGGCGCCGACAAGATCATCGGCGTGGACCTGAATCCGGAGCGCGAGGCATTGGCTCGCCAGTTCGGCATGACGCACTTTGTCAATCCCAAGGACGTGGACGGCGACCTCGTCGCGCATCTGGTGGAACTCACCGACGGCGGTGCCGACTACAGTTTCGAATGTATCGGCAACACCCAGGTGATGCGTCAGGCGCTGGAGTGCTGTCACCGCGGCTGGGGCGTTTCGACGATCATCGGCGTGGCCGCGGCCGGGCAGGAAATCCAGACGCGGCCGTTCCAGCTCGTCACCGGGCGGGTGTGGCAGGGCTCGGCCTTCGGCGGCGCGCGCGGCCGTACCGACGTCCCCAAAATCGTGGACTGGTACATGGACGGCAAGATCAACATCGACGACCTGATTACGCACACGCTGCCGCTGGAGCGCATCAACGACGGCTTCGACCTGATGACGCGCGGCGAGTCGATCCGCAGCGTGGTGGTTTACTGATGGCGGCGATCGAAACACGCAGCGAGCAGGTCTGTTTCGGCGGCAGCCTCGGTCTGTACGTGCACGATTCCGCACAGACCCGCACTCGCATGAATTTCGCTGTGTACCTGCCGCCGCAGGCGAAGAACGGCCCGGTGCCCGCGCTGTATTACCTCGCAGGTCTGACCTGCAGCGAGGAAACCTTCGTCATCAAGGCTGGCGCGCAGCGACTGGCAGCCGAATACGGCCTGGCGCTGGTGGCCTGCGATACCTCGCCGCGCGGCCTGGACCTGCCGGGCGATTCGGAATCCTGGGATTTCGGCGTAGGCGCCGGTTTCTACCTGGATGCCACCGAATCGCCCTGGGCCGGACACTACCGCATGGGCAGCTACGTCAACGAGGAACTGCCAGCGCTGATCGAGGCGAACTTCCCGGTTCGCGGCGACAAGCGGGGCATCTTCGGCCATTCCATGGGCGGCCACGGCGCGCTGGTGACGGCGCTGCGCAATCCGCAGCGCTGGCAGTCGGTGTCGGCGTTTGCGCCGATCGCCAATCCCTGCGCCGTGCCCTGGGGCGAAAAGGCCTTCGGCAATTACCTGGGCGCCGATCGCGCGCGCTGGGAAGATTGGGACGCGAGCCTGCTGATGAAGGCCAAGGCCTATCCGGGGACGATCCTGGTTGATCAGGGTGAGGCCGATCAGTTCCTGGAGAAGCAGCTCAAGCCAGAGGCACTGGAGGCCGCGGCCAAGGTTTCGGGGCAGGCCCTGGAACTGCGCCGCCACGCCGGCTACGACCATTCCTATTGGTTCATCCAGAGCTTCGTTGCCGATCATCTGGCGCATCACGCGCAGGCACTGAAGTAGCGCCGGATCAGCCCGGCGGCGGGACGCGAGCGTCCTCGCCGTCGGGCGGGATGCCCTGTTCCTCGGGTGTCGACATCATCTCCATCGCGAGTGGCGACGTCCGCACCATGGCGACGAAATGGGCCGGTTGCGCCTCGTCGGCCCGGCCGCGTCGTGACCACCAGGCGAAGCCGGCCAGCACGCTTTGCATCAACGCGAAATACGCCGGCAGGGCGTGGGGTCCGGCATAGCCCATGAGGCTGCCGGCCACGGCCGGGCCGATCGCCGCGCCGACGCCGTGCAATAGCAACAGTCCGCTGCTGCCGCCGAGTAACTGTTCCGGCGGCAGGTGATCGATCAGATGGGCCACGCAGATTGGATAGACCGCGAATGCGAAGCAGCCGTAGAGCAGTGCCGCGACGAAGCTGAGTCCGAAGCCGGAAGCCGGCGGCATCAGCAGCGCGGCGATGGCGGCCAGCGCGCAGACCGTCGCGAGGACGGAACGCCGGTCATGTGTGTCGGAATAACGGCCCAGCGGCCATTGCAGCAAGGCGCCGCCAAGAATTGCCGCACTCATGAACAGGGCGACACCCGCTTCGTCCTGCCCGATCCGGCTCGCGTAGAGCGGCCCCAGACCCCAGAGTGCGCCCATCGCCAGCCCGGACAGCACCGCGCCGCCCGCAGCAACCGGTGCGATCGCGAACAACCGCCGCACCGGAAGTCGTTCGGCCTGATGCGGCTGCGGCGGTGACAGGCGCGTCCAGGTCACCGGCAGCAGCGCGGCACTGATCAGGATCGAGGCGAGTGCGAACAGGCTGAACGCGGTCGCTTCGTCGAGGCGGATCAACTGCTGAGCCAGTGCCAGCGCCACCAGATTGACCGCCATGTAGATCGCGAATACCTGGCCGCGCTTGGATGGCGGCGCCTCGCTGTTGAGCCAGCTTTCGATCACCGTGTACAGCGTGACCAGGGCCATGCCCATCAGCACGCGCAGCGCCATCCACACCCAGGGGTCGACGATCAGCGTGTGACCGAGCGCGGTGCAGGCCGCGATCGCAGCGCAGAACGCGAAGGCGCGGATGTGGCCGATGCGCAGGATCAGGGGAATCGCGACGTAGGTGCCGACGAAGTAGCCGAGGAAATAGCTCGACATGATCAGGCCGATGGTCCGGTCCCCGAAACCTTCGAGATTGCCGCGCACGGCGAGCAAGGTGCTCAGCAGACCGCTGCCGAGCAGCAGGAAGGCGACACCGCCCAGCAGGGCGGTGATCGGAAGTACGAGTCTGATCATTGCGCCATTCGACCCAGTTTTTCGCTGCGCTGCAACATTTTATGGCCGTTGCGGTGACGTACGGAGCCGCGCGTGCACTGGCACACCGGGTGCGTCATGATGAGGCGACCTCGCGATAGCGGCGCCTCACGCGGGTCGGCGAAATACTGACTATGGGCGCAAAAGGGGAAAACCGGCATGAAGATGGTCATGGCAATAGTGCAGCCGCACAAACTGGACGAAGTCCGCGCGGCCTTGGGGGCGATGGGGGTTGCCGGCATTACGGTGACCGAGGTCAAGGGCTACGGCCGGCAGAAAGGGCATACCGAAATGTATCGCGGTGCGGAGTACGTGGTCGACTTTCTGCCGAAGCTGAAGATCGAAGTGGCGTTGACGGACGATCAATGCGCGCCGGCTGTCGACGCCGTCGTGGCGGCGGCACGCACCGGCAAGATCGGAGACGGCAAGATTTTCGTGCTGGACCTGGGCCAGACCGTGCGTATCCGCACGGGCGAGCGGGATGCCGAAGCGATTTGAGCCGGCCGGTGCGAATGGTGCGGTGACGATCAGTCGATGAAAGGGCGGGCCGCTGAGCCCGCCTTTTCATTGGGGAGCCTCAAACTTCGAGCAGCGCCTGCGGGTCCAGCGCCATCTCGTCTTCCGGGCTTTGCCGCACGTTTTCGCACAGCAGCGGAACCTGGGTGAGCAAACGTGAGGCAAAGAAGCGGGCCGTCACCAGCTTGGCGGACTTGAACGGCCCGTCATCCAATTTGCAGGCGGCCTTGGCCATGCGCATCCAGTTGTAGCCGAGATAGGTCAGCGCAAACGCGCGCTGGAACTCCACCGCGCCGAAGCCGCCGGCATCCGGATTCTCGCGATAGTGTTCCTGCAGCCACAGCGTGGTTTCCTCGAGTGCATCCACCGCCTTGGTCAGCGGACGCACCAAATAGCCCAGTGGAGCGTCGCCGTCCATCTGCGAGCGCACTGCGGCAAAGAAGCGCTGCGGCAGGCGTCCGCCGTTGAGGAACAGCTTGCGCCGCACCAGGTCCATCGCCTGAATGCCGTTGGTGCCTTCGTACAGCGCGAGAATCTTGGAGTCGCGCACGATCTGCTCGATGCCGTGCTCGCGGATGAAACCATGCCCGCCGTAGACCTGAACGGCGGTGCTGGCGAGTTCGAACGCCGCGTCGGTGCAGAACGACTTGACCAGCGGCGTATTGAGTTCGACCCAGTCCTGCGCTTCCTCGCGCACTGCCGCGTCCGGGTGCTTGTGCGACAGGTCCACGAACATCGCGGTCTCGTAGGCCAGAACGCGGGCGCCCTCGGTGGTGGCCTTCATCGTCAGCAGCATGCGCCGCACGTCCGGGTGATCGACGATGCTTGCGTCATCGCGGGTGCCGGCCTTGCCCTGCTTGCGCTCCAGCGCATAGCGGATCGCGTTCTGCGTGGCGAGTTCGCACTGGCCCAGGCCCTGCAGGCCCACCATGATGCGCGCCAGGTTCATCATCACGAACATGTTCATGATGCCGGTGTTGGGCTCGCCGACCAGGGTGCCGACGGCGCCGTCGAACTGCATGCTGCAGGTCGACGAACCGTGGATGCCCATCTTGTGCTCGATCGACACGCAGCCGAATGCGTTGCGCTCGCCGAGGCTGCCATCGTCGTTGACGAGAAACTTCGGCACGATGAACGTGGACAGACCCTTCACGCCCGGCGGTGCATCCGGCAGACGCGCGAGCACGAAGTGGATGATGTTGTCGACCATGCCGTGCTCGCCGGCGGTGATGAAGATCTTGCCGCCTTCGATCGCGTAGCTGCCGTCGCCGCGCGGCGTCGCCTTGGTCTTCACGGCCGCAAGGTCGGAACCGGCCTGGGGTTCGGTGAGACACATGGCGCCGGTCCATTCGCCGGTGGCGAGCTTGCTCAGGTAGCGCTTGCGATCCGGTTCGCTGGCCATCGCCAGCAAGGCCTCGAAGCAGCTGGTGGTCAGGCCCGGATACAGCGCGAAGGCGACGTTGGCCGAACAGGTCATTTCCTCGACCACCTTGGACAGGGTGTAGGGCAGACCCTGTCCACCAAGCTCGACCGGGTTGCACAGGCCGACCCAGCCGGATTCCCAGTAGAGTTTGTAGGCCTCGGCAAACCCATCCGGAATCCGCACCTCGCCGTTGTCCCAACGGCAGCCCTGTGCGTCGCCGGAGGCGTTCAGCGGCGCCAGCTCGGACTCGATCAGCTTGGCCGCCTCGTCGAGCAGACCGGACGTGAAATCAGGCGTCGCGTCTTCGAAACCGGGCAGCTCCGCGAGTTGTCCGGCATTCAGTACCTTGTTGAGAACAAAGTCGATTTCGCGCAGCGGCGCCTTGTAATTTGCCATGGGACGGGTCTCCGAAAAGGAAGGGAATTGTGTTGCGCGGGAGGCTATCACAAGGCCTTCGACCGACATTGCGGCCCGGCAGGGCGGGCATTCGGGCGAGCCGCCGGCCTGTGGCATAATTCGCGACCTTTCGCGTCACCACGGGGTCTGGGCTCAGACCTTTTCACTCTATTTCGGGAGTCGTATCCGTGCTGGATTTCTTTCTCAGCCCCGCCTATGCACAGGCGGCCGCGCCGCAGCAGGGCAGTCCGCTAGTTTCGATGTTGATGCCGATCGCCCTGATCGTGCTGTTCTACTTCCTGCTGATCCGTCCGCAGATGAAGCGCAGCAAGGAACACAAGCAGTTGCTGGAGAAGCTGGCGGTCGGTGATGAAGTCGTCACCTCCGGTGGCGTGGCCGGCAAGGTCACGACGCTGGGCGAGAACTTCGTCTCCGTCGAGATCGCTGACAACACCGTGATCAAGCTGCAGCGTCAGGCAATTACCGGCGTCCTGCCCAAGGGCAGCCTGAAGTCCGCCTGATTCGAGATGCGCACATACCCCCTGTGGAAGACGCTGCTGCTGTTGCTGGCGGTGGTCTTCGGCGTGCTCTACGCGGCGCCCAATCTCTATGGTGACGACCCCGCCGTGCAGGTCAGCCGGCAGAACGGCGAACCGCTGAGCGCCGATTTCGGCGACCGCGTCGCCGCGCTGCTCAAGGCCGACGGTTCCGAAGTGCTGGAATCCTCGCTCGAGGACGGACAGTGGATTGTCCGCCTGCCCGATGAGGAGCGGCAGCTCGATGTGGCCGACGCGCTCAAGCAGGGGCTGGGCCGCGACTACGTCGTTGCCCTGAACCTGGCGTCCAAGACCCCGGCCTGGATGGAAGCCATCGGTGCCCAGCCGATGGCGCTGGGTCTGGACCTGCGCGGCGGTGTGCACTTCCTGCTCGAAGTGGCCACCGACGATATCTTCAAGGCCGCGATGACGCGCTATCTGGAAGATCTGCCGCGATTTCTGCGCGATCAGGACATCCGTTACAGCGGGCGCAACATTCAGGGCGATTCCGTGGTTCTGCAGTTCAAGAACGACGATCTGCGCGACCAGGCCGAAGCGGTGCTCGGCGGCGAATTCCCGGAACTGCAGTTCAGCAGCGGCGGCGATGCCACCGCACCGACCTTGATCGCGCGCGTGACCGAAGACGAAAGCAAGCGTCTCGTCGACTTCGCCGTGAAGCAGAACCTGACGACGCTGCGCAATCGCGTCAACCAGCTTGGTGTGGCCGAGCCGATCGTGCAGCGCCAAGGCCTGGACCGTATCGTGGTTGAGCTTCCGGGCGTGCAGGACACCACCCGCGTCAAGGACCTGCTGGGCGCGACCGCCACCCTGGAATATCGCGCGGTCGATACCCAGGGCGACGCCAACGCCGCCGCTTCCAGCGGCAATGTGCCGTACGGCGACGAGCTGTTCTATGAGCGCAACGGCCAGCCGGTGCTGCTCAAGCGCGAGGTCATCGCCACCGGCGCGCAGATCGTGGATGCGACCTCCACCATCGACCAGCAGTCGGGTTCGCCGGCGGTGTCGGTCACGCTCAACGGCCGCGCCGCCGACAAGATGTTCGACTTCACGCAGAAGAACGTCGGCAAGCCGATGGCGGTGCTCTACAAGGAAACGCAGATCACCACCACGTACAACGCCAAGGGCGAGCCGATGCGCGAGCGTCGTGACGTGCAGGAAGTGATTTCGGTCGCCACCATCAACGGCATCTTCGGCAAGCGCTTTCAGACCACCGGGCTGGACAGCAAGGAAGCCCAGGACCTGGCGCTGCAATTGCGCGCCGGCGCGCTGGCCGCGCCGATCGTGATCGTCGAGGAACGCACCATCGGCCCGAGCCTGGGCCGCGACAACATCAACAAGGGCTTCATGGCGGCGCTGATCGGCTTTCTGCTGGTCGTGGCCTACATGGCGGTCTACTACCGCGTATTCGGCATCTTTGCCGGCATCGCGCTGATGACCAACCTGGTGCTGGTGGTGGCGGCGATGTCGCTGATTCAGGCCACGCTGACCCTGCCCGGCATCGCCGGCATCGTGCTGACGCTGGGCATGGCGGTGGACGCCAACGTGCTCATTTACGAGCGTGTGCGCGAGGAACTGTTCGGCGGGCGCAGTCCGCGCGAGGCGATCAGCGCCGGCTACGACCGCGCCTTCCTCACCATCGCAGACTCGCAGATCACCACCCTGATCGCCGCGGTGGTGCTGTTCGCCCTCGGCACCGGCCCGGTGCAGGGTTTCGCGGTGACGCTGTCGATCGGCATTCTGACCTCGATGTTCACGGCCATCATCGGCTCGCGTTCGCTGGTTGAACTCACGTACGGGCGCAAGCAGCGTCTCACCGATCTTCCGGTGTAAGGAGAATATTCATGCGTTATTTCTCTCGAGCGCCGAAGATCGACTGGATGTCGCGTCGGCGCGCCATGTTCGTGATCTCGGCCGTGCTGATCGTCGGTTCGTTGGCGGCGGTGCTGATCAAGGGCCTGAATTTCGGGATCGACTTCACCGGTGGCTATCTGGTGGAAGTGCGCTATCCCGAGGCGGTGGACCTGTCCGAAGTGCGTGCTTCGCTGGATGACAGTGAATTCGCCGGTGCCCAGGTCCAATACTTCGGCACGCGCAGCGATGTGCTGATTCGTCTGGCACCGAACGGTGAAGGTGCGCAGGACAACGAGGTCCGCAACGATCTTCTGGGCGTGCTCAGCCAGAACGCGCCCGATCTGGAAGTGCGCAGCTTCGCCTTCGTCAGTTCGCAGGTCGGTGACGAACTGGCGGTCGACGGGTCGCTGGCGATGATCGTCGCCCTGCTGCTGATCCTGATCTACGTGTCGTTCCGCTTCGAATGGAAATTCTCGCTCGGCGCGGTGCTGGCCCTGGTCCACGATGCCGTGGTGGTGATCGGCTACTTCGCGATCACCGGTACGGAGTTCGACCTGACGGTGCTTGCCGCGGTGCTGGCGGTGATCGGCTATTCCCTGAACGACTCCATCGTGGTGTTCGACCGCGTGCGCGAGAACTTCATCGCCAGCCGCACCGAAACCTCGGCGGAGGTCATCAACAACGCCGTCAACCAGACCCTGGCACGCACCATCAACACCGGTCTGACCACGATCGTGGTGCTGACGGCGCTGCTGCTGTTGGGCGGGGAGACCATCCGCGGTTTCGCCACCGCATTGATCGTCGGCATCGTCGCCGGAACCTACTCCTCGGTGTTCGTCGCCAGCGCCCTGACGCTGATGCTGGGCGTGTCGCGCGAAGATTTGCTGCCGCCCGAGCAGAAGGGCGAGATTGACGATATGCCGTAGCCGGTTCGCGGCGCTTTCGCCTGATCGTCAGGCACAAAAAAAACCGCGGCCGAAGCCGCGGTTTATTTACGTCCGACGTCGTTCAGACGGGACGGATCTGCGTCGCCTGCATGCCCTTGGGGCCACGGGCTGCAACGAACTCGACCTGCTGGCCTTCGGCAAGGCTCTTGAAGCCGTCGCCCTGAATCTCTTTGAAGTGCGCGAACAGATCTTCGCCACCGTCAGACGGTGTGATGAAGCCAAAGCCCTTGGCGTCGTTGAACCACTTCACACTGCCGCTGGAAACATTACTCATGAAATACATCCTATTGCATTGAAGACGGGAACCCAGCCCGGTACTGGACAGACGAAACAAGAGCACATCCGGGATTGGAACCCGCCGCTGACAGCGGCGAGACACTGCGCTGACGACACTGCTTGAAACGTATGCCCGACCACGGTGAACGCATTGGGCGCCAAAGTCCAGCCTAACCGCCGAACGGTTCAATCGTTGCGGGTACGGGGTTGGATTCTGAGGCGCACGCGTTCGACCCGCGGGCCTTCCATTTCCAGGACTTCGATGCACATGTCGTCGAACTCGGCGGTGTCGCCGTTGTGCGGCACACGGTCCAGATGCTGCATGACCAGGCCGCCGACGCTGTCGGCCTCACCAGATTCGATTTCGTGGCCGATCAGTCGCTCCAGGGTGATGATCGGCAGGGTGCCCCGGCCTTCGTAACTGCCGTCCGGCGCGAGCTTCCAGTCGTCGCGTGCACGGCGGAATTCATCCTGGACACGGCCGAACAGCACGTCGAGCACGTGATCGAAGGTGACGAAGCCGAGCGGACCGCCGCGCCGATCCACCACCAGCGCGAAATGCGGATGACCGCGCAGGAAGCGGCGGAACAGGCCGGCGGCCGAATCGTCGCGGCTGACCACCGGGATGTCGCGCATGACTTCGCGCACGTCAGTGAGGTCGGGGCGCTCCTGCAGGGCTGCGAACAAGTCCTTGAACAGCAGCAAGCCGACCGGGTTTTCGCGTCCATCCTCACACACCGGATAGCGCGAGAAGCGGTAGCGGGCGGCGATGCGCGCAATCTCCGGCAGCGGCATGTCCACATCGAGTATCACCGCGTCGGACCAGGGCCTCATCAGATCGCCGGTCGCCAGATCGGAGATTTCCAGGGCATTGGTCAGCCAGTGCGTTTCCTGGCGCGTGAGTTCGCCGTGACGATGGCTGGCCAGCAACACCTTCTTGATCTCATCGGCCGAATGCGCTTCGTCGCCCTCGTGCGCAACCTCCACGCCCAGCACCCGCAGCAACAGGTTGGCACTGCCGTTGAGCAGACGGATGAAGGGATAGGCCAGCCAGTGAAACAGGAACAGCGGCGTCGCCGTCCACAGAGAGATCGATGAGGGGTGGCGGATCGCGATGGACTTGGGCGCGAGTTCTCCGAGCACGATGTGCAGGAAGGAGATCAGCGTGAACGCCAGCGCGAAGGATGTGCCATGAATCGCTTCGGGCGAAGTCACGCCGAGTGTGGCCAGTGCCGGTTCGAGCACGCGCGCAAACGCCGGTTCGCCGATCCAGCCCAGGCCCAGCGAGGCCAGGGTGATGCCGAGCTGGCATGCGGAAAGATAGGCGTCCAGATTGGAGCGGACGCTGCGCAGCACGCGCGCGAAAATGCCGCCGTCCTCGGCCAGCTCCTCGGCCTGCGTCAGGCGCAGCTTGACGATCGCGAACTCGGCGGCGACGAAGAAACCGTTCAGCAGCACCAACAGCAGTGCGCCGAGCATCAGCAGCCAGTTGTCCATCGGGGATACGGCGGGATTCGGTGCTAGGCGGCGTCGCTACGCAGCAGGGACAGCAGCGGGCCATGCAGTTTGACGTTGGCCGCCACGACATTGCCGGTGGCGAGCACATCATCGCGGCCGTACAGCTCGCTGACCACGCCGCCGGCTTCCTGCACCATGAGGATGCCGGCCGCGATGTCCCAGGGCTTGAGGCCAAGCTCCCAGAAGCCGTCGAAGCGCCCCGCGGCCACGTAGGCCAGATCGAGAGCGGCCGAACCGGGGCGGCGGATCCCCGCAGTGCTGTCGAGCACATTGCCCAGCATCGGCATGTAGATCTCGCGCCGTTCCGGATTGCGGATCGGCATGCCGGTGCCGATCAGCGCTTCGTCCAGCGTCTTGGTGCGGCTGCAGCGCAGTCGGCGATTGTTGAGCTGCGCGCCGCTGCCCTTGGACGCGGTGTACAGATCGCCGGGTTCCGGCGCGTAGATCACGCCGTGTTCGACCACGCCGCGCCGGACGATACCGATCGAGACGCAGTACTGCGGTACGCGATGCAGGAAATTGGTGGTGCCGTCGAGCGGATCGATGATCCAGGTGTACTCGGCATCGTCCGGGTGGACTTCGCTGCCGCCGCCTTCCTCTGCGAGAATTGCGTGATCCGGGTAGTAGCGGCGGATCGTGCGGATGATCTCCGCTTCCGCGCCGCGATCCACTTCGGACACGAAATCGCTGGCACCCTTGGTCTGTACATTGAGCGATTCGACACGCTCGGAATGTCGCAGTATGAAATTGCCGGCCGCACGGGCGGCGGTCACGGCGATATTGACCAACGGATGCATTGGAAAAGATGCGGTAAATGGCCGCGTAGGATAGCAGAATGACCATGGAAACCGACGACGGCACGCGCGCCGGGGAGATTGCCGCCGCGCTGTCACGAATCCGCATCGTGTTGGTGGGCGTGCAGCACCCCGGCAATATCGGCGCTGCGGCGCGCGCCATGCTGACGATGGGGCTGACCGATCTGCGCCTGGTGGCGCCGCGCCAGCTGCCGGACGCGCAGTCCGTGGCCATGGCGTCGAGCGCCGCCAGTGTGCTCGAACAGGCGCGCGTGCACCCGGATATTGCCGACGCGGTGGCGGACTGCACCCGCGTCTACGCCACCACGGCGCGCCGCCGCGATCTGTCGGTGCCATTCACCTCGCCGTGTCGCTTCGCCGAGGATGTGGCCGCGCAAGCGGTGCCCGGCCCGATCGCATTGTTATTTGGTCCCGAGCGCGTCGGCCTCACCAACCAGCAGCTCGGCTATTGCCACGAGGCCATCGAAATCCCTGCCAACCCCGAATTCAGCTCGCTGAACCTGGCGGCTTCCGTGCAGGTGATGAGTTACGAACTGCGGCAGGCCGTGCTGGCGCTGAGGCCGGTACCGGCCGAGGTGCACCGGCCGGCACCGCAGGCCGGCATGGAGCTGTTCTACGAGCATCTGAACCGCGTGGTGATCCGCATCGGCTTCATGGCCGCGGACAATCCACGGCGATTGCCGCTGCGCCTGCGGCGCCTGTATTCGCGCGCCGCACCGGACGACGACGAACTCAGCATTCTGCGCGGCATTCTGACCTGCGTGGAGCGCAAGCTGGACGCATGAACGCGCGTTCCGTTCCGGTTCTGGACATCGGTCGCCTCGAACACGATCGCGAGCGCTTCGTCGCCGAACTCGGCGGTGCTTATCGCGAGTACGGATTCTGCTGTCTGCAGGGGCACGGGATTCCCGATGCACTGATCGATGCAGCCTACGCGGCCTTTCGCGCGTTCTTCGAGCTGCCCGAGGCGATCAAGCTGCGTTATCGCGTGGCCGGCGGTGGCGGGGCGCGTGGCTATACCCCGTACAAGACCGAAACCGCGAGGGACGCGCAGCACGCCGATCTCAAGGAGTTCTGGCATATCGGCCGCGAGTTGCGGCCGGGTTCCCCGTACGGGGAGAAGCTGCCACCGAACCTGTGGCCGGCCGAAGTGCCGGCGGTGCGTTCGGCCGGCTACGCCTTGTACTGCGCGCTGGACGGTCTCGGACGGCGCGTGCTGGCGGCTCTGGCCCAGCATCTGGGCCTGGAACCGGACTGGTTCGAGTCACGCGTCGATCACGGCAACTCGATCCTGCGGGCGCTGCACTATCCGCCACTCACCGGGACGGACCTGCCGAATGTTCGTGCCGGCGCCCACGAGGACATCAATTTGATCACCTTGCTGGTCGGCGCCAGCGACGCCGGGCTCGAAATCCTGACGCGTGAAGGTGACTGGCTGGCGGTGGCGCCGCCGCCGGACGCGATCGTGGTCAATATCGGGGACATGCTGCAACGGCTGAGCAATCACGTGTTCCCGTCGACGACGCATCGCGTGGTGAACCCGGTGGGCGCGGCGGCGCGACGCTCGCGCTACTCGGTGCCGTTCTTCCTGCATCCGAACCCGGAGCTGCTGATCGAGACGCTGCCGCAGTGCGTCGACGCCGCGCACCCGAACCGTTATCCCCAGCCGATCACGGCAGACGATTACCTGATGCAGCGCTTGCGCGAAATTCGCCTGCTGTAAGCCGAGCCCGGGGCAAATCGCGCAAAGCCGCCTCGTCACTGGCCTTCGGGCTTGATTTGCGGGGGGCGGGCGAGTACTTTGCGCGCCCTATGCGTCACATCCTCTCGATCCTGCTGCAGAACGAAGCGGGCGCGCTCGCGCGCGTTGCGGGCATGTTCTCGTCTCGTGGCTACAACATCGAGTCGCTGACCGTGGCCCCGACTCACGAATCGACCATCTCCCGGATCACCTTGGTGACCGAGGGTTCGGACGCCGTGATCGACCAGATCATCAAGCAGTCGCGCAAGCTCGTCGACGTGGTTGAAGTCGCCGACCTGACGCGCCGCGATCATCTGGAATGCGAGCTGCTGATGCTCAAGGTCGCGGTCGATCGTCAATCCGCCAAGACCTTCGTCGAATGCGTGCGCCGCTATCGCGGCTTCATCCTCGACGAGTCCGAAACCACCCGCACGGTCCAGATCAGTGGAACCGGCCCTGAAGTGAGCGACTTTCTCAAGGAAGTATCGCGTGTCACGCAGGTGCTGGAGGTCGTGCGCAGTGGTGTGGCTGCGATCGAGCCTGGCGCCGCGGTTCTCGCACAGAGCAGCTAGCGAGGCTCGCACAAGCTTTCCCACCCGCCGTATCTGGAGTCACCCGTGAGTATCAAGGTCTATTACGACAAAGACGCCGACCTCTCCATCATCCAGTCCAAGACTGTTGCCATCATCGGCTATGGATCGCAGGGTCATGCCCATTCCCTGAACCTCAAGGACTCGGGCGTCAACGTCGTCGTCGGCCTGCGCCAGGGTTCGGGTTCCTGGGCCAAGGCGGAAAACGCTGGCCTCAAGGTGGCGGAAGTCGCGGATGCGGTGAAGCAGGCCGACCTGGTCATGATCCTGGCGCCCGACGAGGGCCAGAAGAAGATCTATGACGAGCAGGTCGTGCCGAACATCAAGCAGGGCGCGGCGCTGGCCTTCGCGCACGGCTTCAACATTCATTTCGGTTTGATCGAGCCGCGCGCCGATCTCGACGTGATCATGATCGCGCCCAAGGGCCCCGGCCATACCGTGCGCAGCACCTACGCCCAGGGTGGCGGTGTGCCGACGCTGATCGCGGTGCAGCAGGACGCCTCCGGCCAGGCCAAGGCGATCGCCCTGTCCTACGCATCCGCCAACGGCGGCGGCCGTGCTGGCGTCATCGAAACCAATTTCCGCGAGGAGACCGAAACCGATCTGTTCGGCGAACAGGCCGTGCTCTGCGGCGGTACCTCGGCGCTGGTGCAGGCCGGGTTCGAAGTGCTGGTCGAGGCCGGCTACGAGCCGGAAATGGCCTACTTCGAGTGTCTGCACGAACTCAAGCTGATCGTGGACCTGATGTACGAGGGCGGTCTGGCGAACATGCGCTATTCGATTTCGAACACCGCCGAGTACGGCGACTACGTGACCGGCCCGCGCATCATCACCGAAGAGACCAAGAAGGAAATGAAGCGCGTGCTGACGGACATCCAGACCGGCAAGTTCGCGCGTGATTTCGTGCTCGAGAATCAGGCCGGTCAGACCACGATGAAGGCGCGTCGCCGTATCGGCGCCGAGCACCAGATCGAGGAAGTCGGCGGCAAGCTGCGCGAAATGATGCCGTGGATCGCCAAGAACCGTCTGGTCGACAAGACGCGCAATTGATCGGTTCGATCAAGCCCTCCCTGGCCACCCTCCCGCGCTGAATCGATCGTATGCAGCGATCCTTTCTGCCGATGCTCGGCATGGCCCGGGAGGGCTGGCTGCCGCTGACGTTCCTGCTGGCCGCCTCGTCCGTGGTGCTGTCGCACGGACATCCGCTGGTGGCGACGTTCGCGGTGCTGGGCGTAGCGCTGGTCGCGGGTTTCTTTCAGGAACCCGAGCGCAACATCCCGGCGTCTGCCCTGAGCGTGGTGTCCCCGGTCAGCGGGCGCGTGATCTCGGTCGGCGATCGCAGTTGCTCGGTGCTGGATCGCTCCGCGCTGTCGGTGCGCATCCGTGTCAATCCGTTTGGCGGCTATGCCTTGCGCGCGCCGGTTGAAGGTGTGCTGCGCGAACCACCACATGCCAGCCGCGGCCGCTGTTCGTCCTGGGTGCGCACCGATGAAGGCGAGGACATCGCCCTGTGCATCACCTGCGGATCGATGCTGGGCCAGCGACCGCTGGGTTACGGCTACGGCCAGCGCGTCGGCCACGGTCGTCGCAGCGGGGCACGACGTTTCGCGCTGGAAGTGGAATTGCTGCTGCCGGAGGCGTCGCGCCTCGCAGTCAAGGCCGGCGACCGCGTAACATCGGGTGAGTCGATCATCGTCCATCTGCCCAGCCGGAGTACCTGACGTGGAAGAGCAGGACAGCAGCAAGCCGCAGCGCAAGGGCATTTACCTGCTCCCCAACCTGTTCACCACGGCGACACTGTTCGGCGGCTTCTACGCCATCATCGCGGGCCTGGGCGGACGCTTCTCGGAAGCGGCGATCGCGATACTCGCGGCGATGATCGCCGACTCTCTGGATGGTCGCATCGCACGGCTCACCAATACCCAGAGCGATTTCGGCAAGGAATACGATTCGCTGTGCGACATGGTCGCCTTCGGCGTCGCCGCCGGCATCGTGATCTACGCCTACAGCCTGCATTACCTGTCCGAGCAACAATGGCTCGGCGGCAAGCTCGGCTGGGTGCTGGCGTTCGCCTACACCGCCTGCGCGGCGTTGCGACTGGCCCGCTTCAACACGCTCACCGCGATCAGCGGCGGCAAGAACGACTTCTTCGGACTGCCGAGCCCGGCTGCGGCGGCCGTGGTGACCTTTTTCGTGTGGAGCGCCAACAGCTGGGGCTTCACCGGGGAGCAGGTGCTGTTTCTGGCGTGCATTGTCACGCTCGGTTCCGGTTTGCTGATGGTCAGCAGCATTCGCTACGCCAGTTTCAAGAAGCTCAATCTGACGGCGCGCATGCGTTTTCTGCCGTTCGCCGCGGTGATCGGCGGCTTCGCCCTGATTCTGATCAATCCGCCGAACATCCTGTTTCTGCTGTTTCTGGCCTATGCGCTGTCGGGCCCGGTGCTGACGCTATGGCGCCGCCGACAATCGCGTGCCGTGCTTGGCAAGGACGGCTGAGGGGGCTATAGTTTTGCCGCTATGCATTTTCCCAGCGGCCATCAGCGTGTTTGCGTCGTGCCTTCCGGCACGCGGCCGCTTGTGCTTGCCAGCCTGCTCGCGCTTCGACTTCTGCCCTAGGGCAGATAATCTCGAACGGCCGCACGGGGCCCACACGCCGTGCACTCATCCCGAATTCACCGCCGCCAACTCACACTGAGGCGCGGCCGTCTGGTGTGAGCCTGTCCGCCGGACCGACAGTACAGGAAGCAGAGTCATGGCAATGTTGAGCGAACCCTCCCGGAAATACCGCCCGTTTGCGCCGATTGGTCTCAAGGACCGCCGCTGGCCGGATGCCGTCATCACGCGTCCGCCGGTGTGGGCCAGCGTGGATCTTCGCGATGGCAATCAGGCGCTGATCGAACCGATGAACCGCGAGCGCAAGCTGCGCATGTTCGAACTGCTGGTGCAGATCGGCTTCAAGGAAATCGAGGTCGGCTTTCCGAGCGCCTCGCAGACCGAATTCGACTTCATCCGCAGCCTCATCGAGGAAGACCGCATCCCCGAGGACGTCAGCATCCAGGTGCTGACGCAGGCACGCGAGCACCTGATCGAACGCACTTTCGAATCGGTGAAGGGCGCGCGGCGCGTGATCGTTCATGTCTACAACGCCGTGGCGCCGGTGATGCGCCAGGTGGTGTTCAACATGAGCGAGGATCAGGTCATCGACGAGATCGCGGTGCCGCATGCGCGTCTGGTCAAGCAGCTGGCCGAGCGCCAGCCGGATACCGACTGGGTCTTCGAGTATTCGCCGGAGATGTTCTCGAGCGCCGAACTCGAGTTCTCCAAGCGCATCGTCGACGCGGTGACCGAAGTCTGGGCGCCGACACCGGAACGCAAGTGCATCATCAACCTGCCGTCGACGGTGGAATGCTCGCAGCCCAATGTGTTCGCCGACATGATCGAATGGATGGACCGCAAGCTGGCACGCCGCGACTCGATCGTGCTGTCGGTGCATCCGCACAATGATCGCGGCACCGGCACGGCTGCTGCCGAGTTCGCGATTATGGCCGGGATCGATCGCGTCGAGGGCTGTCTGTTCGGCAATGGTGAGCGTACCGGCAATGTCGATATCGTCAATATCGCGCTGAACATGTATTCGCAGGGCGTCGCGCCGGGCCTGGACTTCTCGGACATCGACGCGATCCGCAGCACCGTCGAATACTGCAATCAGTTGCCGGTGCATCCGCGCCATCCCTATGTCGGCGATCTGGTCTATACCTCGTTCTCGGGCTCGCACCAGGATGCGATCAAGAAGGCCTTCGGCGCGCGATCCGAGGACGATGTCTGGGTGATGCCGTATCTGCCGCTCGATCCCAAGGACCTCGGCCGCAGCTACGAAGCCGTGATCCGCGTCAATTCGCAGTCCGGCAAGGGCGGTATCAGCTATTTGCTGGAGCACGAATACGGGCTCAATCTGCCGCGCCGCCTGCAGATCGAATTCAGCCAGGTGGTGCAGGAAGTCACTGATGCCACCGGCAAGGAAGTCAGTGCGGCGCAGATCTGGGACGTGTTCGAGACCGAGTATCTCGGCACCGAGGGCGCCTATGGCTATGTCGCGCACCATCTGGTCGAAGACTCCACGGCCGATCAGGTGGAGCTTTCGACCGAGATCACCGTGAACGGTCAGCGCCAGAAGCTGAGCGGGCGCGGCAACGGGCCGATCGATGCCTTCGTGCAGGGTGTGTCTCGTCTCTGCGGTGAGCCGATCACATTCGTCGACTATCACGAACATTCGATCGGCAGCGGCGCCGATGCCACGGCCGTGACCTATATCGAACTGCGCGTCGGTGACGGCAAGGCCCTGTTCGGTGTCGGCCGCGATCCGAACATCGTCACGGCCTCGCTCAAGGCGGTGCTGTCCGGTGTCAACCGCACCTTGCGTGCGCGTCCGCAGTTGGCCAGGGCGGTCGGAATGTCGTGACCGAGCCGCCGTCCGAACTGCTCACGCCGCGCCTGGGTTTGCGTCCGCTGATCGAACGGGATATCGACGTCCTGCATGCGATCTGGACAGAGCCGGGCGTGCGACGCTTTCTTTGGGATGACCGTCGGCTGTCGCGCCACGAGACCCGCGATTTCGTGGCGCGGAGCAGTTATCTGTTGCCGACCGAAGGGGTCGGCCTTTGGCTGGCGCGGGAAGGCGGCGGAGAGGCCGTGGGCTTCGGAGGCTTCTGGAGTCTGGAAGGCAGTGGCGATCTCGAGCTGATCTACGGCGTGCGCGACACCAAGCTCGGGCAAGGCTACGGGCGGGAGATCGTGCGGCCCTTGCTTCGTTACGGTTTCGAGCAGCTTGGGCTTGAGGACATTCGCGCCAGCACCGATGTGCCCAACACCGCTTCGGTCCGGCTGCTCAAGGGTTTCGGCTTCCTCCAGTTCCAGCGTTTGGGGGACTCGGTGCGGTTCCGGCTGCCGCGCGGGGTTTACACCGGGCGCGCCGTGGCCTGAGCCGGTAAAGGCAAGAGTCTCTCGCCAAGACGCAAAGCCGCAAAGTAAAAATCATAAATAATCGTTTTCGTCTTCTTTGGCTGTTCGTCGCGCCTTGGCGCCTTGGCGCGAGCAACTCGCGGTTACTGTTCCGCCACTGTTCTGACCCCAACGCCGCGGACCGGTAGAATCCCGCCCATGGACGAGTTGCGCCGCCGGCAATATCTCAAGGCACTGGGACTGGACCTCTGGCTGTCGCGCGACACGCCGGATCCCCTGGCCGTGGCCGAGGCGCCGCCTGCGCCCGCCGATGTGCGGCGCGCCGTATCCGAGGTGCGGGAGGCAAGGCCGGCGACACCCGTCCTCGAACCGGTAGCCGCCGCTCCGCCAGCCACCGCGCCGCCGATCGACGTGCCGCAGGACTGGATCCGCGCGCGCGCCCTGGTCGCGGACTGCCGCCGCTGCCGCCTGTGCGAAACGCGGACTCAGACCGTATTCGGTGTCGGTGTCGAAGCGGCCTCGCTGATGGTCGTCGGTGAAGGTCCGGGCGCGGAGGAGGATGCCCGCGGCGAGCCGTTCGTGGGACGCGCCGGACGGCTGCTCGACGAAATGCTCAAGAGCATCGAGCACTCGCGCAGCAGCAACAGCTATATCGCCAACGTCGTGAAGTGTCGCCCGCCGAACAACCGCGATCCGCAGCCCGACGAAGCCGAAGCCTGCCGCCCCTATCTGGAAGCCCAGCTCAAGCTGGTCAAGCCCAAGCTGATCCTCGCCGTGGGTCGCGTCGCTGCGCAGCGCCTGTTGCAGACCGATACGCCGTTGTCGCGTCTGCGTGGCCAGCTGCACCACTGGGGGCCGGACCGGACGCCCTTGTGGATCACCTATCATCCGGCCTATCTGCTGCGCAGCCCGCGCGAGAAAGCCAAGGCCTGGGCCGACCTCAAGTTCGTCAGCCGTTTCCTTGGGGATGGGTCATGAGTGCCTGCCCGGACAGTCCTGCGGAATCGGCGCCGCTGCGTCTGCTACCGATGCATCCGGAGCATCTGCCGCAGGTGCTGGATATCGAGCGGCGGGTCTACGATTTCCCCTGGAGCGAGGGCATCTTCCGCGACTGTCTGCGCGCCGGTTACAGCGCCTGGGTGGTGGTCAACAGCATCGGCGAAGTGCAGGGCTACGGCCTGCTGACGATGGCCGTCGGCGAGGCGCATCTGCTGAATCTGTGCGTGTCGCCGGAGCGGCAGCGTCAGGGCATCGCACGCTTTGTGCTGGAACACTTGATGAGGCTGGCGCGTGCGGCGAACTGCACGATGATGCTGCTGGAGGTCCGCCGCGCCAACAAGGCGGCGATGGCGTTGTACGAGGCCTACGGCTTTCAGCGGGTGGGTCTGCGCAAGAACTACTATCCGGCCGAGCAGGGGCGCGAGGACGCATTCGTGTATGCCCACGACTTCGACTGAGGACACGGGCCGCGGCGCGCAATGGGCCTGGGCGTTCTACGACTGGGCGAACTCCGCGTTCGCGACGACGGTGATCGCCGGCTTCTTCCCGATCTTCTTCAACCGCTACTGGGCCGATGGCGTGGCCCCGTCGACGCAGACCCTGTATCTGGGTCTCGGCGGATCGATTTCGAGCCTGGTGGTGATGCTGCTGTCGCCGTGGCTGGGCGCGGTGGCCGACCGTCACGGCTGGAAGAAGCGCTTTCTGGCGGCGACCACGCTGCTCGGCGTGCTCAGCACGGCGGCGCTGTTCTTCGTCAGCCAGGGCCAGTGGCAATGGGCGCTGGCGCTGTTCACGATCGGTTCGATCGCCTTCTTCGGCGGCATGTGCTTCTACGATGCGCTGATCGTCAACGTCGCCAAGCCGCAGGAGTTCGACCGGGTGTCCTCGCTTGGCTATGGACTCGGCTATCTCGGCGGCGGCCTGCTGTTCGCCGTCAATGTGGCGATGGCCCTGAAGCCGCAATGGTTTGGCTTGGCCGACGCCGGAATCGCGACGCGCGTCGCCTTTCTCATGGTCGCGTTCTGGTGGCTGGCGTTTTCCTTGCCCCTGTTCCTCAAGGTGCCCGAGCGTGGCGGGAACGTCACCGATCTCGCCCCAGGCTGGCGTGAACTGTTGAACACCTTGCGGCGATTGCGCGAAATGCGGCCGGTATGGCTGTTCCTGATCGCCTATTGGCTCTACATCGACGGCGTCGACACCATCATCCGCATGGCCGTGGATTTCGGGCAGAAGCTCGGTTTCGAGTCCGACAGCCTGATCGGCGCCTTGCTGATGGTGCAGTTCATTGGATTCCCGATGGCGATCGCCTTCGGCTGGCTGGGTCATCGCATCGGTACGCGCCGCGCGATCTTCGTGGCGATCGCGATCTATGCTGGGGTCACGCTGTGGGCTTACTTCCTGCAAACGGTGACGCAGTTCTACATGATGGCTGCGGCGATCGGTTGTGTGCAGGGCGGCATTCAGGCGCTGTCGCGCTCGTACTACGCACGCCTGATTCCGGAGGGCCACGCCGGTGAGTTCTTCGGCTTCTACAACATGCTCGGCAAGTTCGCGGCGGTGATCGGTCCGGTGCTGGTCGGCGTCACCGCTGTCGTCAGCGGCAGCCCGCGCCTGTCGATTCTGAGCCTGCTGATCCTGTTCGCGGCCGGCGCGATCCTGCTGGCGCGCGTGCCGGAGCAGGACGCGTAGGGCTGGTGCGAGTACGCGTCCGGTTGCCAAGCGCAGCCGAAGAATGTATATACGCGTGATTACTTCAATTTCGGGTTCCTCGAATGACTGTCACTGCCAGTCGTACCTTCAAGAGCGGTAACAGCGAAGCCGTCCGGCTGCCGCGCGACGTCGCTTTCGGGCGCGAGATCGACGTGACGATTGTGCGTTCCGGCGATGTGCTGACCATATATCCTGCCAAGCCGTCCGTTACCGAAATGCTTGCGCGTCTCGCCGCCCTACCGAAGCCGAGCAGCGTCGAAGTACGCGACGAGGAGCCGATACCAGAGCGCCAGGGACTTTGACGCGTGACTTTTCTGCTCGACACCAACGTGGCGATCTATCTCAGGGATGGCGATGCAGAGCTCATGAAACGGGTGGCGGCCCTCGACGGAGCGATACTCCTGTCGATCGTGACGCGTGTGGAACTTGAGGGCGGTGTCTATCGAGAACCACGCGAAACCGGAGTGCGGCGCGTGCGGCTCGATGCAATCCTGGAAACCTTGCCGGTGCTGCCTTTCGACGACGCGGCGGCCGAGTGCTACCGAGTGATCGTCGAGACTGCGGGTTATTCCCGTCGAAAGCTGCTCGATCGGATGATTGCTGCACAGGCGCTTTCGCACCGTGCCACCTTGGTGACCATGAACGCGAGCGACTTCAACGATATTCCAGGGCTCCAGATACTGGCTTGGTAAACGTCACGCCCGGAGAAGCGGTGCGAACAGCGATTCTGGCGCGGCGGGGATGTTTTGCCTTTGCTGCACCGATCGCCAAGCTGTGAAAGCCGCCGAGAGCGACTCCGCCGAGCGCAACTCGGTGAAGAAGGCGCCAATGCGTGTTGCGTCGCCGCAAGAGCACCGCCAAGGCGGCGGCCGAGATACAGCAGGGCGATGACACCGAGCGATACGTTCGATGTGTAGTAGCCCGCGTTGAGGGACGGAACGAACCCGTCGAGCGCCCGGTGTCCGGCCCGGATCGATACGGCAAGCATGAAGGTTCTGCCGTGCAGAGCCGCTAGACCTGACCGTGCTGCATGAAATCGGGGTTTCCCACACGAAACGTCATGGAGCCCGGCGGTGATCGGCCCGGTACTGGTGGGCGAATCGGCCGCCTGAGGCTCAAGGCCGGAACTGGCTGACGGCGGATCGCAGTGCCTTCTCGGTGGCGGCATCCTCGCCGTCCAGGTAGCGCAGGGAGTGATACAGCATGCTGATCCGGTGGACCGCCACCGCCAGATCCGGCCGCTCCTGCGCCACCCGGCGCGCGAAATCACCGGCCCCTTCGCCCGGATTCTGAATCAATCCACGGCGCGCAAGCCGCCGCTGTAGTCCGCGCCACAGGCGCTGTGCGCGATCTTCCGTCGCCGGTGGGTGCAGGCGCTTCAAGGTGATCAGGCTGATCGCCACGAGAATGACGACGACCAGGGCCGTCAGCACCAGGATCATGCTGCGCAGGCTGTCTACACCGAAGCGCGACAGGAAGGCGCGCTGCAGTTCCGGCCCGTAGCCCAGCACCAGTCCGTTCCAGCTGGCATTGACCCAATCCCAGCGCGCTTCGATCCAGTAGCGCAGGCGTGTGGTGCTGAACAGTGAACCCGGCATGCGCTCGCCGACGGCGTCGAGTGCGCCTTCAACGCCGGTCTCGATGCGCGACGGGGCGACCGCAGCGGTGGGATCGACCCTGATCCAACCTTGTCCTTCCAGCCAGACTTCGCTCCAGGCATGGGCATCAGACTGACGCACGATCATGTAGCCGCCCAGCTCATTGATCTCGCCGCCGAGATAGCCGGTGACAACGCGGGCCGGAATGCCGGCGGCTCTCATCAAGGCGGTAAAGCTGCTGGCGTAGTGTTCGCAGAAGCCGCGCTTGGTCGAGAACAGGAAATCGTCGACGCTGTCGCGTCCCAATGGCGGCGGACTCAAGGTGTAGAAATATTCCTGCTCGCGAAACCGGTCGAGCACATGGTCGACGATCTGGCGATCGGTCAGGTTGCGTGTCCGCAGCCGCAAGGCGTAGTCACGGGTTTTCGGATTGGCGTCACGCGGCAGGCGCAGGCTGAGGCGTCGCACCAGGTCCGGAAGCTCGGTTTGCAGACGATAGTTCGGGTATGAGCGCAGCCGGTAGGCACGGCGACCGGCGACCGGCTTGTTCGCGAGCAACTGATAGTCCGGCCCCAGCCGGCTGTTGGCCGGCAGTGCCGTGGGAACCGGCAGTTCCAGGGCCATGAGCCAGGGACGGCGCTGCGGTTCGAGCGTGACGACGTAGTCCAGCGGCGCGCCGGACCATTCGAGCGGTGGGTGCTGAAGCTCATTGCCGCGATAGCCCGGTTCCCAGCGATAGCCGTCGAAGCTCCAGAAGCTCGGGCCGCGCCAGTACCGCTGTGCCGGGGCGGGCGGCGCGCCGTCGAAGCTGACACGAAACGCGACTTCGTTGGATTCGATCAAGGAGGAAATGTCGCCGGGCGCCAGCGAATCGGACAGGCCGGTGCGGCCGGCGCCGCTGTCCGAGGGCAGTCCCCAGAGCGGCCCGGGAATGCGCGGAAACAGCACGAACAGCACCAGCATCAAGGGTAGCGACAGCGCGATGACGCGGGCGCCCAGACCCAGACTGAACCGCCAGGGCAGGGCAGCGCCCGGGTGATTGGCATCACCCAGAGACGCCGTGATGGCGACGGCACAGCCCAGCATGTAGGGCAGCGTCCACAGTTCCTGTGAATACAGGAAATGCGTCAGCAGCACGAAGTACAACAGGAACACCACGACCATGACGTCGCGCCGCGAGCGCATTTCGGTCAACTTCAGACTCAGCATCAGCACGAACAGCGCGGTGCCGGCGGTCTGGCTGTTGACGCGTCCGTAGCTCGCCCAGATGCCGGCAAAGGCGGCGAAGGTCAAAGCGAAGCGGACCCAGCGTGGCGGCAGCGGCCACTGGCGGAAGGTTGCCGTGGCGCGCCACAGAATCAGCAGCAGTGACAACAGACCCGCCCACAGTGGCAGATGCGAGGCATGCGGCGCGATCACCAGGAACATCACTGCCAGCAGACGCAGCAGCGCATTGCGGCTCAGATAATCGTCGGCCGAGACCGCCATCACGCGCCCCCGAACAGGGCCAATGCCTGCAGGCAGCGCTGACGGTGCGCGGGGCCACGATCGGGTGCCAAGCGCAGGGCCGGCAGGTGCAGTCCATAGGCCAGCGAGCCGTTGTCGGCATCGAGCACCCAGCGCGTCAGCTGCGACAGCCGCTCCTCGGTATCCAGCGCGCCGAGCGCGTCCCAGTCCAGCCACAGCTGTTCGTCGCTGCTGTCGGCGAACTGCTTGACCATCGGGCTGGCCAGCTTGGGCAGGCTCTTCCAGTGCACCATGCGCGCCGTGTCGCCGCGCTGATAGGGCCGCAGGCCGGCGAATTCCTCCTGGCCGCTGCGGGCGCTGCTGCCATGCCCGCCGTGGCCGTATCCTGCCGGCATGGCACGTCCCGGCGGTGCCGGCTGAGGATAGACCAGGCTGCGCATTTCCAGTTCGATCCAGGTCCAGGCATGAAACAGCCCGAGTGGGAATTCGGTGGAGACCGAAAAGATGCCGGCCGGTAACCAGCCCCGCTGCGGTGCCGGCTTGCGCAGTTCGGCCAGGGCCTCCGACTGTTGGCCGACGTCGACGGTGTCGCCGCTGGGTTCGGCGTGTGGCCAGCTCAGCGTCACGGCGTAGCGCGCGCTGGGCGCGCGGTTGCTCAGTCGCACCGGGAAGCGCGCGACTTCTCCGGCGAATACCGGCTCAAGCTCACCGACACGCAGGCGCAGGCTGACGAGATTGGCGTGCGTGAGATGCATCGCGACCAGGCCGACGCCGGCCAGCAGGAAGGTCAGCAGAAAACCCAGGCTGTTCGAGTAGTTCATCGAACCGAGCAACATCGCCAGCAACAGCACCGCGAAGATGTAACCGTAGCGCGAGGGGACGATGTAGACGCGGCGTCGCGAGATCACCACGGGCCCGGCCTCACGCCGGACCCGCGCCAGCACCCAGGCATCGATGCGGGCCTGAACCGAACGCAAGGGATGCAGCAGGATCTTGCCGATCAACCAGATTCGCATACGCTATTTCGCCTCACGCCTCACGCCTCACGCCTCACGCCTCACGCCTCACGGAATCGCGACTTCGGCGAGCAATTGCGCGGCGCTCGGTGCCGCGACGCCACTGGTCTTGGCCACCAGGCGGTGCTCGACCACGGCCGCAAAGACCGCCTGTACGTCTTCCGGTACCACGCCATTGCGCCCGTCGAGCAGCGCCCAGGCCTGCGCGGCGCGGCGCAGCGCCAGCCCGCCGCGTGGCGACAGGCCGTGACGCAACCCGCCGTGTTCGCGCGTGTGCTGCACCAGCGCGAGCAGATAGTCGACCAGGGCCGGGCTGGTCCGGACTTCTCGAACGCGCGCCTGCAGCTTGAGCAGACTCTCGGTATCGAGCACGGCGCGGATGTCGTCGACCAGATCGCGGCGCTCGCCGCCCGCCAGCAGCTCGCGTTCCGCCGCCTGCGGCGGATAGCCCAGCGAAATCCGCATCAGGAAGCGGTCGAGCTGCGATTCCGGTAGCGGGAAGGTGCCGATCTGGAACAGCGGATTCTGGGTGGCGATCACGAAGAATGGCGAAGGCAGGGCGCGAGTCTCGCTCTCGACCGTCACCTGCCGCTCCTCCATTGCTTCCAGCAAGGCCGATTGGGTTTTGGGGCTTGCCCGATTGACCTCGTCGGCGAGCACCAGCTGCGAGAAGATCGGGCCCGGATGAAAGCGGAAGGTTCCGGTCTGGGGCTCGAAGATCGACACGCCGAGAATATCCGCCGGCAGCAGGTCGCTGGTGAACTGCAAGCGCTGGAACTGCAGGCCCAGGGTCTGCGCCAGACTCAGCGCCAGGGTGGTCTTGCCGACACCGGGAATGTCCTCCACCAGCAGATGGCCGCGTGCCAGGAAGCAGGCCAGGGCGAGACGGATCTGTCCGGGTTTTCCGAGCATGACGCTGCCGACGGCATCCAGTGCCGGTTTCAGTTCAGGGTGCATCAGGGCCTTGTGTCGATTTGATCGGATTGAGGGACGAGTTTACCTGTCGAACGGCCCGCATCCGCGCTTGTGGGCGTCACCGCCCATGCGTCAACATACCGCTCGTTCAAATACTTCGGAGACGCCGCATGGATCGGATTTCGCGGGAATGCGAGCAGGCCATGCGTCATGCGCTGGACTACCGCACCTGGCGCGACGCTGCGGCTGAGCTCGACCGGCGCGAGGGTCGCGACGACTGGAAGGAAGACGAGACCTCGCAGGATTACGACTGGCGCCTGGTACGCAGCCGTCTCAAGCATCTTCGTCAGATGCGTGGCGCTCGCGACGTGCGCCAGCTGGTGCATCATCTGCGTCAAGGTCTGCACTGGAACCTGGCCAACATCGGCAATCCGGGCCTGTATTCGTATTCGCGGGTCGGCACCAAGCATCTGATTCATGACTATGTGGCCGAGGTCACCGGTGTTCTCGAATACCTTGCCGACAATGAATTCGAGGATTTCCCGTATCACGAGAAGCTGAAATTCTTTCATGAGGTGGCCTTGTCCTACGGCCGCTCCGCTCTACTGCTGTCGGGCGGGGCGACCCTGGGGCTGTTCCACGTCGGCGTGGTCAAGGCGCTGTATCTGGAGGATGCGATGCCGCTGGTGCTGAGCGGCTCCAGTGCCGGTTCCGTGGTGGCCGCGGCCGTGGGCACGCGCCGGCCGACGGAAGTCGAGGAACTGCTGGACCCTGAGACCTCGTACTATCGCTTCTGGCGCGCCTTGGGACTGGCGCAGATGCTCAAGCGGCGCACCATCATGGACCCTGTGCAGGTTCGCCGCGCGATCAACAAGAACGTGCGCGACCTGACGTTCGAAGAAGCATTTGAGGTGTCTGGCCGCGCGGTCAACATCACGGTATCGCCGGCCGGCAGCAATCAGCCGCCGCGACTGCTCAACTACCTGACGTTCCCGTACCTGTTCGTACGCGAAGCAGTGCAGGCCTCATGCTCGGTTCCGTTGCTGTTTCCGCCAGTGATGTTGATGACGCGTGACGAGCACGGCGAGCATCAACCGTTCCTGCCACTGCTGAAGTGGAACGACGGTTCGTTGAAGTCCGACTTGCCGACGCTGCGGCTGCGTCGTCTGCACAACGTCAATCATTTCATCGTCAGCCAGACCAACCCGCATGTACTGCCGTTCCTCGGCAAGCAGGACCCGAGCGAGCGTCTCGGCGTGGTCGGCGGCGTGCGCGAATATGCGTTCTCCAGTGCGCTGACGCAGGCGCGCGGCTTGGTCAATCTGGCCCGTGCGGTGACGCCGTTGCCGGGGATTCAGCGCAAGCTCGAAGGACTGTCGTCGATACTCGATCAAGACTATCGCGGCAACGTCACGATCGTTCCGCAGCAGAGCCTATGGCGCTACATGAAGGTCACGGCCAACCCCAAGATCGAGGACGTCAAGCGATTCATTCTGGAAGGCGAGCGTGCCACCTGGACGAAAATGTCGCAGGTGCGCAATCAGATCCTGATCAGCCAGACCCTGGACCGCTGCCTGCAACGCCTGGAAGCGCGCCTGAGCGATCCGGAACGGGTTTCACGCATGCCGCCGCCTCCGGCACCCAAACGCGATGGCGGGAAGAATCTGCGGATCGTGAGGTCGAAGCCGTGAATCGAACGGCGTTTTCTCGCGCCAAGACGCAAAGTTAAGGGCTATTAAGCAAAACGACTTCTTTGCTTTTCTTTTGCGCCTTGGCGTCTTGGCGCGAAACCAAGCGTTTGCCGGCCTCGGCCTCAGTCGACGTAGAGCGAAGAAACCGACTCTTCCGCGCTGACGCGGCGAATCGTTTCGGCCAGCAGGCCGGCGATGCGCAGCTGGCGGATCTTCGGGCAGCTGGTAGCGGCGGGGTTCAGCGGAATGGTATCGGTCACCACCAGCTCGTCGAGCTGCGAATTGGTGATGTTGTGCACGGCCGGCCCCGACAGCACGGCGTGCGTCACGTAGGCGACCACACGGATCGCGCCCGCGGCCTTGAGCGCGCCGGCGGCCTGCCCGAGCGTGCCGGCAGTATCGACCAGATCGTCGATCAATATGCAGGACTTGCCGCGCACATCTCCGATGATGTTCATCACCTTGGCTTCGTTGGGGCGCGGGCGGCGTTTGTCGATGATCGCCAGATCGGCATCGTCGAGGCGCTTGGCCAGTGCGCGCGCGCGCACCACGCCGCCGACATCCGGCGACACCACAATCAGGTTCTCGTACTTCTGGCGCCAGATGTCGCCAAGCAGCACCGGACTGGCATAGACATTGTCGACCGGAACGTCGAAAAAGCCCTGAATCTGGTCGGCATGCAGATCGACCGTCAATACGCGGTCGGCGCCGCATTCACCGATCATGTCGGCCACCACCTTGGCCGAGATCGGCACGCGCGAGGACCGTGTGCGCCGGTCCTGACGGGCGTAGCCGAAGTAGGGAATCACCGCGGTGACGCGGCCGGCCGAAGCGCGCTTGAGCGCATCGATCATCAACAGCAGTTCCATGATGCTGTCGTTGGTCGGTGCACAGGTCGGCTGAATGATGAAGACATCCTTGCCGCGCACGTTCTCGAGAATCTCGACATAGACCTCGCCATCCGAAAAGCGGCTTACGGTGGCGTTGCCGAGCGGCGTCTTCAGGTAGTTGGCGATGTCCTGCGCCAGGACCGGATTGGCGTTGCCGCCGAACAGCATCAGTTGACCGTCGGTCACTTCCGGATCAGCGAGGCGGGGATTGCCCGTGGACGACAGCGACTGCGAGTTGGCATGGGAAAGTGCGTTTCCCGTGGCACTCGCTATGACTTTTTGACGGCTCATGGATCAGGGGCCTTGTCGGATGCCGGAAACATCGACCACGGTGCTGGAAATGGCTGGGGCGGATGGATTCGAACCATCGCATGACGGGATCAAAACCCGTTGCCTTACCGCTTGGCTACGCCCCAGCAGCGGGTGCGCATTATCCGTGCAAGTCGCGATCAACGCCACCCCCGCTGCCGGGTTTGTGCGGCGCTGAAAACGAACAAGGGCGCCGATGGCGCCCTTGTTCGTGCAAGCCTGCGTCGCCTTTTGGGCGCTGGGTTCAAGGTGCCGGTGACTGTGCGGTGGCGCAGGCCGAGTAGACCTGAACACCCGACAGAGCCGATACGAGGCCGGAGTTGAAAGTGAGGCGGACCTTGTCGAACGGCTTGCTGGTCTGAAGCGTGGCGAGCGCCTGGTCGCTGTTCTGGCTCAGATTCAGGCCCAGCAGGTCCAGGCGCAGCGGCGTGATATCACCGCTCGACTCCATCTCCACATCGTCGAGATAGGTGGTGACTTCGAGCTGCGAGCCCAGTTCCACCAGCAGCAGCGAACCTGCGGGTCGGCCGATCACGAAGCCGACCTGCTGGGTGCCGTCGAACGGCAGCTCGTAGTCCCCGTCTTCATTGATGGCCACCGTTACCGAAGCGCTGCCACCGAGCAGACCGACCGGTACGGAGATATTGGCGAAATTGTCGGTTGAAGGATCAACGATGTTGCCGGTATTGGAGATACCGCACAGCAGGCACAGGCCGTCGATGTCGTCGAGCACGTAGGCGCCCTTGGCAGCGAGCAGTGGTGTCGTGCAGAACGCCGATTCCGCGATCACGGTGATCGTGGTGGAGGCTTCACGCGTCGTTACGTCGGGCGCCACACCGTCCTTGAGACGGCCGGTGATCGTGGTTTCGCCGAGGCCCAGGCCGGTGACCAAGCCTGAAACGTCGACCGCTGCGGTCGCCGCATCCAAAACGCTCCAGTTCACGTCGGAGGCCGGGATTGCACGTTCCTCGCCATCCTCGTAGAGCCCGATCAGCGAGAAGCCGGAAGCCGAATCGAGCGCCACGACACCGGTCTCCGGTTCGATGCCGACCACTTCGACCAGGGCGGGCACCTCCGGCGGCAGAGTGGTCTGTCCGCAGGCGTTGTAGACCTGCACGCTGCTCAGCGCGCTGGCCAGACCCGAGTTGAACCTCAGGCGGATGGCGTCGAACGGAGCGGTGGTCGTCAACGAGACCGACAGTAGTTCGTCCGCTGTTGAATCCGTCAGCTGCAGACCCAGGAGGTCCAGACGCAGCGGCGTCAGATCACCCGAAGTCTCGGAGACCTCGCCATCGAGCAGCGTGGTGACTTCGATTTGCGAAGCCACTTCGGCCAGTACCAGCGCACCCGCGGGCCGGCCGATGATGAAGCCGGTTGTGGTGCCTGCCGGGAACGGTACCGCGTAAGAGGCGTTCGGTGCGGTGTTGACCGTGACCGAGGCGCCGCCGGTCAGAAGGCCGACCGGAACCGAGATCGTTGCGAAATTCTCGTCGGCGTTGTCAACCAGATTGGCGGTGTTCTCGACGCTGCACAGCAGACACAGGCCGTCGATGCTGTCGACGACCGAGGCGCTGTCGGTGGCGCGCAGGGGTATCGAGCAGACCGGGTTGGCGACGAGCAAATCAGCCGATGCGCTGCGCGGTGAGGCGCTGAGCACGTAGCCGTCGGCAAGGGTCGCGGTAATCGTCACTTCACCCTGGGCGACGCCGGTGGCGATGCCGTCGGCGTCGACCGTGGCGATGGTGTCGTCGCTGCTGCTCCAGACGATGTTGGCGTCGGCCAGTGCCGATTCGGAGCCGTCTGTGAAGCTGCCGTAAGCGGTGAATTCCTGCGAGGTGCCAGGCACGACCCGCGCCGTTTCCGGCTCGATGCGAATCAGCGCGGCCAGTTCCGGTTCGGTGACGACGATCTCCGCGGTGTCGCTGAAGCCGCCGCTGTTGGCGGTGATCATGGTGGTTCCCGCCGCTTCGGCGGTCGCCGTGGTGCTGCTGCCGGTGGGCGTGACGGTAGCGATGGCCGTATCCGCCGAAGTCCAGGTCACGGTGCCGTCGATCGGGCGCGGTGTCGAGCTGTCGCTGTAGATGCCCATGGCGGTATAGACCTGAGTTCCGCCCAGCGGCACATCAGCGGTCTCCGGACTGACCGTGATGCTGCGCAGTGCCGGTGCGGTCACGGTCAGTGTGGCGCTGCCGGTCACGCCGCCGCTGCTGGCGGTGACGGTGGTGCTGCCCTGGGTCAGCGCGCTGGCGACACCGGTGTCTTCGTCGATGGTCGCGATGGATTCATTCGAAACGGCCCACACCACGTCCTCGACCGGGCCGGTGGTGGTGCCGCCGCCCGGCGCCGTGTATACGCCGGTTGCCGTGAACTGGACGTTGTCGCCGATCGGCGCTTCGGTGGCGACGGGCGTGACCGTGATCGCCGTGAGCACCGGCATGAACTCGACGACATTGAGCGTCGCCGTGCCCTGCACACTGCCGTTACTGGCCGTGATCGTCACCACGCCGGGATCCTGGCCGCTGGCCACACCGCTGCTGGTGATCGTGGCGATGCTGGCGTCGCTGCTGCTCCAGCTGACCGTGACCGGGCCGGAGGTCGGTTCCGAATCCGGTGAATTCTGATACGTCCCCGTGGCCGTGAACGTGACATTCTCGCCGACCAGGATTGTTGCGGTCGCCGGGTCTACGGTGATCGCCGTCAGGGTCGGCGCGGGGACCGTGACGGTTGCGGAGGCGGTAATGCCATCCTGCTCCGCGGTGACGGTCACGCTGCCGTCGTCGACCGCGGTGAGCACACCGTCGCCGTCGATGGTGGCGATGCTGGTGTCACTGACGCTCCAGTTCGGAGTGATGGCGCGGGTGGTGGTGGGCGGTTCGGCGCCGGGCTGTGCCGTGAATTCGCCTGCAGCGGTGAATTGCTGGGTCTCGCCGATCGGGACTGTTGCGCTCGTCGGGCTAATCGTGACCGAAACCAGATCGGGGACGAAGTCGGGGCTGCTCACATCCCCGCCGCCACAACCCGCGATAAATGCCGCACACAGCGCGGCCAGCTTCCAGAATCCCTTCATCACCCGCTCCCTTGTGTAGTCCCGGTTCCGACATGGCGCCCCCGGTTTTGGTGACGACCCCTGTCCACTAGCCAATATTGTCAGACCGATGGGTGCAGTTTAGCCAAGGCTCGGTCGGCCCGCTAGCGGAAATACCGATATTCTCAGTGGTTTATGTGACCGAATGCGGAAATTTGATGAACTTGTGAAATATCACTTTCCAAGCTCATGAAAATTTAACGTGAATCTCGCGCAGCGAGTCCGCTGCCCCTCGCCCACGACGTGGGAGAGGGGAGGACCGCCCGCGGAGCGGGTGGTGGGGAGAGGGCGGCCTGCCTGGCCCAGGATTCATTTTCCGGGGTGCCTCCGCCGGCATG
>JAHZLQ010000040.1 GCA_022599775.1 Gammaproteobacteria bacterium | reverse complement strand
CATGCCGGCGGAGGCACCCCGGAAAATGAATCCTGTGCCAGGCAGGCCGCCCTCTCCCCACCACCCGCTCCGCGGGCGGTCCTCCCCTCTCCCACGTCGTGGGCGAGGGGCAGCGGACTCGCTGCGCGAGATTCACGTTAAGGGCCGATGCCGGCTACTGGCTGGTGTCGGCCGCCTCCTCGTCATGCGCCGACCAGCCGCCGCCGAGCACGCGGTAGAGCGTGACCAGATTGGATTCGCGCGCCAGGCGTGTACGGATCAGCTGCTGCTGCGCGGCATACAGCGAGCGCTGCGAATCGAGCAGGGTGATGTAACTGTCCACGCCGCCGCGATAACGCGCCTCGGACAGGGCATAGCTTCTGCTCGTGGCATCGGTGAGTGCCTGCGCAGCGTCAAGCTGTTCGTCCACCGTGGCGCGCTGGGCGAGCGCATCGGCGACTTCACGAAACGCGGTCTGAATGGACTGTTCGTACTGCGCGAGGAAGATCTCGCGATCGGTCTTGGCCACATCCAGCGCCGCGCGATTCGCGCCCGCGGCGAAGATCGGCAGATTGATCTGCGGTGCAAAGGTCCAGGTATCGGTGCCGTCTCCGAACAGATCGGAGAGATCGTCGCTGGCGGTTCCGGCCGAGGCCGTCAATGAAATGCTCGGAAAGAACGCGGCGCGCGCCACGCCGATATTGGCATTGGCGGCGATCAACTGGTGTTCCGCGGCCAGCACGTCCGAGCGTTGCCGCAGCGTCTGCGAGGGTACGCCGGCCGGTAGTTCGGTCAGCGTTGTCACCGGGACCATCTCATCGCCCGGCAGCAACTCCGGCGGAACCGCGTCGCCGACCAACAGATGCAAGGCATTCCTGTCCTGAGCCACCTGTGCGGTGAATCCGGCCACGTCGGCGCGCGCCGATTCCACGCTGGTGCGGGCCTGCGCCTGCTCCAGACCGGAGGCCACGCCGAGTTCGAAGCTGCGCGTCGTGAGATCGTAGGATTTGCGCAGGCGATGATCGACGGTGTGGGGGCGCGCCTACCGCCGCGACATGGTTCGCGAAGACGCCGCGCTCAGGCTGGAATTCTTCGCCGAAGCGGCGCGCAACCCCGAGGTCGAAGCGATCATGCGCGAGGCCGAACGGCTGCGGTCATCGCCGGTGCTGGAGGCGCTGAACAGCTCGGACCCGCAGCGCGGCGAAGACGACTGGCAGGCGCGATTGAAACTGGTGATCGCCCTTTTTCATGGCCTGACCATACGCGCCGCCTGCGGTGAGGCAATCGATCCGGAACTCGCCGTACCGCACCTGCAACGCGCCATCGCCGCCCTGCTGAAAGGCTGAGCGGCCGCCGCCAGCGCTAGTCGGAGCTGCCGCCGGCGGCGCTGCCGCTGTCCCGACCGATGCGAACCACCTTCTGCCGGTCACGCCGCGGTATCTCGGCGAATACCTCGTGCAGGCGTTCGAGGGTGACGGGCTTGGCGATATGTTCGTCGAAACCGGCATCGGTCGCCGCCTTGCGATCATCGGGCGAGGCGTAACCGGTCACCGCCACCAGATAGGTCCGGTCCAGCCGACTGTTTTCGCGCAGGCGGCGCGCGACCTCATGGCCGTCCATGCCGGGCAGACCGATATCGCACAGCACCACATCCGGCGGCTCCGCCGTGGCACGGCCAAGCCCGTCGCTGGCCGAGGTGCAAACCTCCACCACATGGTCCTGCAGGCGCAGCGCATGCGCGAGCATGGTTCCGGCATCGACGTTGTCGTCGATCACCAGGATCCGCAGCGGTCCGTCCGAGCCTGCGGCCGGCGCCACCGTCCCCGTGGAGATCGACTTCACCGGCAGGCGCAGCACGAACCTGGAGCCACGCCCCTGACCGTCGCTGAAGGCGGTGACCGTACCGCCGTGCAATTCGACCAGGGATTTGACCAGCGACAGACCGAGGCCGAGCCCGCCGTTCGGCTTGGGGCCGGACAGGCTGCCCTGCATGAACGGATGGAACAGGTTCGGCAACAGATTCGGCTCGATGCCGATACCGTTGTCGGCGACCGTGACCTCGACATGGCTGGCATCGGGTTCGGCACGAACACTGAGCGTGATGCGACCACCATCGTCGGTGAACTTGATGGCATTGCCGATCAGGTTGCCCAGAATCTGGGCGATACGCACACGATCGCCATCGATCAGAATCTGGCCGTCGGGCACGTCCACATCGAGGCTCAGTTCGGCAGCCTGTACCGCGAGGCGCGAATCCTCGACGCAGCTTTGCACGACATCGAGCAGATCGATGTCCTCGCGCTGGATGCGGATCTTTCCTTCGGAAATTCGGGTGATGTCGAGCAGATCTTCCACCAGCCGCGTCAGGTGAGTGGTCTGGCGACCGATCACGTCCAGTGCCTGGCCGGCCGACTCGCTGCCCGGCGCCGCGCGCCCGAGAATGAACAGGCTGCTGGTGATCGGTGCCAGCGGGTTGCGCAGTTCGTGCGCCAGCAGACCAAGGAAGTCGTTCTTGCGCCGATCGGCCTCAGCCAGCATTTCACGCTGTTCACGCAGCTTCGCGCTGTATTCCTCAAGGCTGGTGTTCTGCGCGCTGAGACGGTCGGCGTGCTCGCGCAGATTGTCGTTGCTTTCGCGAATCTCGGCTTGCTGGGCCTGCAATTCCTCGGTCTGCGCCTGAATTTCCTCGTTCTGCGCCTGGATTTCCTCGTTCTGGGCCTGCAGCTCCTCGTTCTGCGCCTGGATCTCGTCCTTGCGCTCGCGCACTTCGTCGAGCAAGGATTGAATGCGCTCGAAGGCCAGCGCATTCTGCAGCCCGTTGCCAAGCTGGCGCGCCGAGGCCTCGAAGAAGCCGATCAGTTCATCGTCGAGCGGCCGCAGGCTGGCGACCATGATCACCGCCATCAGTCGATCATGCGAAATCACCGGAATTGCCGCGATCGCCCTGGGCGCGGCTTCGTTGAAGCCGAAATCAATCCGGAAATGCGTGTCCGTCGGAATGTCGTTGACCAGCACGGTGCGCCGCTCACGCACGGCCTGTCCCGGTATGCCGACCTGCAGCGGCAGCGCGCCCGGCGTGCTGGACGCTTGGCTCGCGATCGGCTGCAATTCTTCGGCACCCTCGTCGACCATGTAGACAATGCCAAGCTGGGCCTTGCTGTGCTCAACCACACCACGCAGCACCAGCTCCGCAAGCTTGTCCTTCTTCAGCGAACGCCCGCTCGCGGCGGCGATGCGGCCGTCCGCCTGCAGACGCTGTTCACGCCGCTCCAGCGCCCAGGCCGCCGCGCCGACCGCCGAGGAAAGCTGTACCAGCTCGTCGCGGGAGGTGCGGACGCGGCCGTCATCTTCCGTATGCAGTGCCAAGGCGCTTTTCCACTTGCCCTGACGCAGGTCGCCAGCCGCCTTGAGCAGACCCACCACCGGCGCGCGGATCGAACGCAACATCAGCCAGGCAAAGCCCAGGAATGAGAGCATCGCCAACAGGCCGGCGCCGACGAAGGTTCGCGCGACCAGAGCGCGGGCCTCCGCCAGTTCGAGCTGCGCGGCATCGAAGCGGTCGCGCTGAAGGTCCGCGAAGTCATGCACCACCGCCAGAGCGCGTTCGCGGATCGAGGTGGCGGTACTTTCCTGACGTTCGATACTGGCGTCGGACCCATCCGCCGTGGAGCCGAGTTCCGCGGCTTCCCGTAGGAAACGCTCCGCGAGCGGGCGCAATTCGTCGAATTGCGCCTTGCTCTGCTCGTCCATCGGCAAGGCTTCGAACTTGGCGAGCGTCGCCGTCGCCATGTCCACGCGATCCTCGAAAGCGTCGATCTGACCGTCTTCGGGTGACATCAGCCAGGTGCGCGCCGCGATGTCGACGTACAGGAGATTGTTTTCAAGGACGCGTGCGGCGTCGCTGAGCGGCCGGACCTCCTCGACCATCCGCGCCTGTACCCGATCCGAGCTGCGCTGTGCGTCATAGATCGAAGCGCCGGCGGCGGCAAGAATCAGGAACAGACCGCCGCTGGCGATCCATAGACGCTGACCGATACTCAGGTCGACCAAATTTTTCATGACTTCTTCACGCAATGGGTTCGGCAGCGATCGCCTCGAACAGGCGCGACCGCTGGGGTAGGGGCGACAAGCTGCAGGCAACCGAAGGGGGTGGCCATTCGGCCTCGCCCAGACACAGGCAGCCGCCATCCCGAAGTACGGCCCGCATCTGCAGCAGAGTTCGTTCCTGAACCTCGCGCTGCAAATAGATCAGGACATTCCGATAGCTGATCATGTGGAAATCGGTGGTACCGAGCGGCAGCGCCGTTCCGGTCACATCATGAACCTGAAAGTGTACCCGCCGGCGCAGCGCCGGACGCACGCGCACATGACGTTCGTCACCCGGCACGGGCTCAAGGCCGGTCTCGATCAGCGACCGCGGCAGTTCGCGCAGGGCATCCCGCAGATAGATACCGCGCCTGGCCGCGCGCAGCGCCGCCTCGTCGATATCGGTCGCCAGCACCGTGCCCGGGATTCCGGCGGCTTCCAACAGCAGCGCGAGCGTGTAGGGTTCCTCGCCGCGGGCACAGCCGGCGCTCCAGATTCTCAATGGGCCACCGAAGCGCTGGTACAGACCCGGCAGCACCTCCTCCCGCAGCATGTCGAAGGTGTGGGCGTTGCGATAGAAATGACTCACCTTGACGGTAAGGCGGTCCAGCAGCTCCGACGCTTCGGTTTCGACGCTCTTGAGATGAACCAGATAGTCGGTGAGCGTGTGTATGCCCACGGAGATCATCCGGTTGCGAATACGACGACGTATCGTCTGCGCGCGGTAGCTTGAAAAGTCGTAGCCGGTGCGCTCGTGCATCAAAGCCAGAATTCCGACAATGACATCGGCTTCCGATACGGATTTGGCGGACAACGCCAGCATCCTGAATCTCCTGATTCGGCCGCCGTTGCGGGTACGCCGTATGGCGTGGTTCGGCCCGATGGATGATCGCGAAAAGTATCGCGGAATTATCCCCCAGCTCTGGCTGAAGGCAAAGCCGAGTATAGACACGTAATACCCTGAAAGGCCGCTGGTTTCCGATCTGCGCGCGGATTTTTGGGGTCAACCGGCCGGCACCTGCCGCGTTACCGAAGGTGTTCAGTCCGCCCAAGGCGGTCACGCACTAGTGTGGCCGATTCGAGCGATTCGCCGGTTCCGGCCGAAGTGAAATGAAAATTTCGAACAGAGAGCCAAGCTGCGATCGGAACCCAAACCCAAAAGGACTTCAGCGAGGAACCCCATGAAAATGACTTATATCGCCAACGCCGCCGTGATCGGCATGCTCAGCATGAGCGCCGCTGCGTCGGCGCAGGATGCGGCGATCAGCGCCGAAAATCAGGCGGATGCCCAGATCAATACCGAAGGCTCGGTGCAGCCGGCGGCCAATGCCAAGGCGGGCCTCGGCGTGCGCCTCGGCGGCGGCCAGGGTCTCGGCGTGGATCTCGGCGGCAGCGGATCGGTCGAAGGCCGTGGCTCTGTTCGCGGCACCGTCGGAAGCGGTGTCGATCACGGTCGTAGCGCGGCATCCGGCACGCTGAGCGCTGGCAAGGCGGCCGTCAGCAGCTCGGTCGGGACCGGCGAGTCCGCCGCCGTGGAGGCTGGCGCGAAGAGCAAGGCCGCTGTCGGCTCCACGCTCGGCGGTGTCAAGACAGGGGTATCGAATGCAGCCACCGACGGCCGGACCGCCATGCAGACGCGCGCGGAATTGGCGCAGAAGAAGGTTCCGAGCGTCGCCGTCGACGCGGATGCCTCGGTTGATGCGGATGTGGGCGTCGACGCGAAGTAGTTTTTCGCGTCAGTCCGTCGCCTGAAATGTCCCCGACGCGCTTGTCGCGTCGGGGACATTTTTTGATTGATCAAACGGCGCGCCCACCTCAGTTTCGCTCATGACAAGCCGGAATTCGCGCGAGAGCCGAACGCCGCCTGGATTCCGGATCAAGCCTTCGGCCTGCCCGGAATGACAAACGCCCGTCATTGGATCGGCCGCACGCGCGGCTTCTTTCCCTTGATGCCGTGTTCGCGCAAACGTGAAAGCGCAGCGTTGGCCTTGCTGCGCTCGACCGCCACGTAGCTGCGCGTCGCCATGATGTCGATACGGCCGACATCGCTGCTCGACAGACCGGCGTCGCCCGTCAGGGCACCGAGTATGTCACCGCGGCGCATCTTGTCGGAACGGCCGCGATCGATGCACAGCGTGCGCATCGGCGCCTGCAGGGCAGAATTGGCGGTGCCTTCGACCAGGGACGCCTTTTCCCATTCAATGCCACCCGGTACTCGCGGTTCGATCGACTTGAGTCGTGCCGATTCGCGCGGTGAACACAAGTGCAGCGCCACCCCTTCGGCGCCGGCACGGCCGGTACGGCCGACGCGGTGTACATGCACATCCGCGTCCGGTGAAACCTCGTAGCTGATCACCAGCGGCAAGGCTGGAATGTCCAGGCCGCGCGCGGCCACGTCCGTGGCCACCAGCACGCGGCAACTGCCGCCGGCGAACCGCAAAAGCACTTCGTCTCGTTCGCGCTGTTCGAGATCGCCATGCAAGGCCAGCGCCGAATGGCCGCTGCGCACCAGGTGATCGGCCACGCTGTCGGCATCGCGCCGTGTATTGCAGAACACCAGCACGGACGAGGGTTGGTAGCGACCCAAGAGACGTTTCAGCAGGTCGTTCTTCTGAGCCAGATCGATCTCGAAGAAGCGCTGGCGCACCGATACGGGTGCCTCGTTCACGGTCACCGTCAGCGGATCGCGTTGCAGCCAGCCGCTGACTGCGCGGATTTCCGGTGGAAACGTGGCCGAGAACAGCAACGTCTGCCGCGAACTAGGTGTGTGCGAGACAATGCCGCGTATCGCCGGTTCAAAGCCCATGTCGAGCATGCGATCGGCTTCGTCCAGTACCAGCACGCGGATCGCGCCGAGATCCAGCGTGGACTTGCGCAGATGGTCCTGCAGGCGTCCTGGGGTGCCCACCACGATCTGCGGCACATGGGCCAGCGAGGCCAGCTGCGGGCCGACCGAACGGCCGCCGGTCAGCGTCAGCAGCTTGAGATTCGGCGTGGTGCTGGCCAGCCGGCGGATCGCGTTGGCGACCTGGTCGGCCAATTCACGCGTGGGGCACAGCACCAGCGCCTGTACCTGATTCAGGCCCACTTCGATACGCGACAGCAGGCCCAAGCCGAAGGCCGCGGTCTTGCCGCTACCGGTACGCGCCTGCGCGATCACGTCCCGACCCTCCAGCATCGGCGGCAGGCTCTGTGCCTGCACCGGCGTCATTTTGGTGTAGCCGATGGCCTGCACGGCCTTGAGCAAGGCGGGCGGGAGCGCGAGCTGCGCGAATTCTGAGGTACCGCCGTCAGTGGACATTTATTGAGCTGATTGAGCGAGACGTTGCTCCGAAAGCAGCGTCTCGAAAGCCTGACCGTTCAAATCAAGATACAGCTGTCGCTCGGTCACCGACAGCGACAGACTGTTGCGGCGCTGCAGCGTCTTGGCCATCGACTCCAGAAATCCGCGCTCGAAGGAATACAGCGGAATGGATTCGGCGCGATGAATACGCTTGCCTGCGCACTGTGCGATCAGCTGCGAAGGGTCGCGGTGGGTGTAGATCGCCATCACGTCGGCCGCCTTGCTGCCGCGGTGTATCCGCTCCGCATCCGGTTGACCCACCTCGATCCAGCCGGTGATCCGGCCGGTGAGATCGCGCACCAGAATCGCCGGCTCGTCACTGGCGGATACGCCTTCGGTGAAGGCGATGCCCTCGCGATATTCCAGGCAATACGCCAGCAGCCGCGTCAGCATGAAGGCCGGCGTCTCCGAAGGATGCTGCGCCACGCGCAGCTCCAGCGCTTCGTAAACGCCCCGGTCCACATCCGCGAGCTACACCGCAAAGTGGAGGATGGTCGAACTCAGCGCCATCGGCGCGTTCCGGTCTGCTGATCCGCGAACGGTTCAGTGCGCGGCATGGACCGGCTTGGTGGCAGCCGTTGCGCTCATGATGCGGTCGGTCCAGGCAATGCCCAGCGCGGACAGGATGAAGGCGAAATGGATGATCGTCTGCCACATCACACCAGCCTCCGTCACCGTGGTGCAGCGCACGCCCGCCGCCACCTCGGCGCAGATCGGCAGACCGCCCAGCGCACCGGCCTCAATGAACGTCTTGAGCAGGTGGATCGAGGAAATGCCGATGATCGCCATCGCCAGCTTCACTTTCAGCACCGAGGCATTGACGTGGCTCAGCCACTCCGGCTGGTCCGGATGCCCCTGCAGGCCCAAACGCGAGACGAAGGTTTCGTAACCGCCCACGATCACCATGACCAGCAGATTGGAGATCATCACCACGTCGATCAGCGCCAGCACGATCAGCATCACTTCCTGCTCGCTGAAGGCAAAGGCACCGTGCATCAGGTGCCAGAGCTCCTTCACGAACAGCACCACGTAGACGCACTGCGCCAGAATCAGGCCCAGATACAGCGGCAACTGCAGCCAACGTGAAGAAAAGATCAGAGTCGGCATCGGGCCGAGCGACTTCGGTTTGGTCAGGGACACGGGAGCGGATTCCAGGGTGCATCGGGCAGGCGCCGATTCTACAAGACCACCGTGGCACTCCGGTGCCCGGTGATGTCGATTATTTGGCCCGGCCCAATGTGGAGCCGGAGAGTCGCACAGAACTCATCTGCCATTCGATGGCCTCAGGCCTTGGGCGGCGTCCACTTCTTCGGGCCGAGCGCGGACAAGCTCATCACGTCCTGGTCGCGCGACATGCCGTGATCGGCCATGCGCGCCAGATAGTGCTTCCAATTGCTGTCCTGCTCCTCGGCGAGTTGCCGCAGCACCTCCCATGAATACAGGCCACTGTCGTGGCCGTCGTCAAACACCAGGCGCACGGCGTAGGCGCCGACCGGTTCGATCCGGGAAATATTGACGTTGCGCTTCCCCGGCACGAGCTTGGGTTCACCGCCGCCATGGCCGCGAACCTCGGCGGACGGTGAAAACACGCGCAGGTATTCGCAGGGCAGTTGCGCCTTCGATCCGTCGGCGAAGCCGACATCGAGAACGCGCGAAAGGCGGTGGAGCTTGAGAGCGGTGACTTTGGCCATAGCCGTGCAGTCTCGCGCAAAGACAGGACAAGGCAAAGGGGGCGTACGGGGATTTGCACTCGGGCCTTTAAATGTACTACCGCGAAGCTGGCGCGAGCGGCCCGCGAGTTTGGGTGCGAGGCCTTGGCTGCGGAGTCGCTTCGGCGTGATCGAAGTGACCGTCGCGCAGGAATTGCAGCACCTGTTCGGCGACCCGGTCGTTGCGCATGATCCAGGTGTGGCTGGCATGGACCTCGATGAAGTCGCTCATGCCTTCGAGCCGGGTTCGGGCGACGGACACCTTGCCGTCGTCGGCGCCCGGAATCAGATAGGAATACAGCGGGTTGAAACTGGCGGTGCCGGCAATTACGCCTACCGGATAGCCGGCCGCGCCGAGACGTCTGGGCAGTGCCTGAGCGCCGGTGCCCAGCTCCATGCCGGCGGGACCATTGATCCAGGCGAACGGGGCGAGCCCGCCGAGCCGGTCGGTTAGGGTCTGTTGACCTTCACGCGGTCGTGGCGTTGGTGCCAGAAATCGTGCCAGGCAAGGCGCGAGCCGCAGGCTTGGGTGGTTCCCAAGTCAAGGCGATCAACGCCGCATGGCGCGATTTCTGGCACCAACCCGAAGGGCGCGGCCCGTTTTCGCACGCTGCCGCGTCGTTCGTCGCTTATGTACGTCAAGTACACCGCGCTCCTCTCTTCTTGCAGCGCACGAAAACGGACTCGCGCGCCGCGATCGCGTGAAGGTCAACAGACCCTAGCTCACTGCCCTGGTTCGGGGGCGCGAGCATGACCACGCGTCCGAGTTGCGGCGGCTCGTGCTCGGACAGGTATTGCCGCAGCACGATGCCGCCCATGGAGTGCGTGACGAAGTGGACAGGTTCGTGCCCGACCGCCAGCGTTTCGATCGCCGGCCCGACTTCGGTGCGCGCGAGCGTTTCGATGTCGGCCTTGGTCGAGTCGTAGTCGAGATTGACGACCGCATAACCGGCTTCATCGAGATCATCGGCCAGTGCATTCATGGACCGCGAGGTACGGGCCAGACCATGCAGCAGCATGACCGCCTCGCCGGCCCAGAGCGTCGACGGAATCAGCCCCAGCAGGAAGGCGATTGAACAGCGCCATCTCACGCGCCGCACAGGCCCAAGCCCGCTGCAGGCCCGTTACAGGATGTAGCGCGAAAGGTCTTCGTCGCCGGCCAATGCCTGCAATTTGTCGTTGACGTAGGCGGCGTCGATCCTGAGCGTGTGGCCATCGCGATCCGGTGCGTCGAAGGCGATTTCCTCCATCAGCCTTTCCATCACCGTATGCAGGCGGCGCGCGCCGATGTTCTCGGTGGTTTCGTTGACCTGGAAGGCGACCTCGGCGACGCGGCGAATGCCGTCATCGGTGAAATCGACGGTGACGCCTTCGGTCAGCATCAATGCCTTGTACTGCTCGATCAGCGAGTGCGCCGGTTCGCGCAGGATGCGCTCGAAATCGTCGACCTTGAGCGCGTCGAGTTCCACGCGGATCGGAAGGCGGCCCTGCAACTCCGGAATCAGGTCCGAGGGCTTGGCCATGTGAAAGGCACCGCTGGCGATGAACAGCACATGGTCGGTGTTGATCGCACCGTATTTGGTGGTCACATTGGCACCTTCCACCAACGGCAGAAGATCGCGCTGCACGCCTTCGCGCGAGACATCGGCGCCGGCGTACTCGCCGCGTTTGCAGACCTTGTCGATTTCGTCGATGAAGACGATGCCGTTTTCCTCGGCGTTGTGCATCGCCTCGGCGCGGATGGCTTCTTCGTCGACGAGCTTGGCGGCTTCCTCGTCGATCAGCAGCGGTGTGGCCTCGCCGATCTTGATCTTGCGCGACTTGCTGCGGTTCTGGTTCATGTTCTGGAACATGGACTGCAGCTGCTGGGTCATCTCCTCCATGCCCGGCGGCCCCATGATCTCCATGCGCGGCGCGGACTGGGTCAGACGCAGTTCGATCTCCTTGTCGTCGAGCTTGCCCTCGCGCAACTGCTTGCGGAAGACTTGGCGTGCCGCACTGTTCTCGTTCTGGCGCTGTTGCGCGGCTTCGTCGAAGTCCTTGGGCGGTGGCACCAGAGCGTCGAGGATACGATCCTCGGCCGCGAGTTCGGCGCGGGCGTGCACCCGCTGCATCGCCTGTTCGCGGGTCTTCTTGATCGAGACATCGGCCAGATCGCGGATGATCGACTCCACATCCTTGCCGACATAACCCACTTCGGTGAATTTCGTGGCCTCGACCTTCACGAACGGCGCGTTCGCCAACTTCGCGAGGCGGCGCGCAATCTCGGTCTTGCCGACGCCGGTCGGGCCGATCATGAGGATGTTCTTGGGCGTGATCTCGCCGCGCAATTGTTCCGGCACCTGGCCTCGGCGCCAGCGGTTGCGCAGCGCGATGGCGACAGCGCGCTTGGCGTCGGCCTGGCCGACGATGTGGCGATCCAGTTCCTGCACGATTTCGCGCGGGGTCATCATGCCCTTCTCGTCAGTCGGGTTGGCGGTCACGGGGGCGGTGAGAGTGTCCATGGGGTGCTCGTTGTTCGTGGGGTGTGTCGGCGGCGCGGGGCGCTCAGGCCGACTCGGTGCCCGGCCTGTCGATCGATTCGATCGTCAGCGAATGATTGGTATAGATGCAGATGTCGGCGGCGATGTGCAGCGACTTCTCGCAGATTTCGCGGGCGGACAGTTCGGTGTTCTCGCTCAGGGCGATGGCGGCGGACTGCGCGAAGCTGCCGCCGGAACCGATGGCGATGACGCCGTGTTCGGGCTCCATCACGTCGCCGTTGCCGGTGATCATCAGCGAGGTCTCGGCGTCGGCCACCAGCAGCAAGGCTTCAAGGCGCCGCAGCATGCGGTCAGTGCGCCAGTCCTTGGCCATTTCGACGGCGGCACGGGTGAGATTGCCGCCGTGCTTCTCCAGCTTGCCCTCGAAGCGCTCGAACAGGGTGAAGGCGTCGGCGGTGCCGCCGGCAAAGCCGGCCATGACCTTGTCGCCGTAGAGCCGGCGCACCTTGCGCGCGTTGCCCTTGATCATGGTGTTGCCAAGGGAAACCTGGCCGTCACCGCCGAGTGCGACCTGATGGCCGCGGCGGACGCAAAGTATGGTGGTGCCGTCGAATTGTTGCATGGCGTTCGGGGGGAGCCTGAAAACGAACTGCCAATGTGGGGGCCGCGACGGCTTCGTTCAAGTGCGGCGCGCTCAGCCCTTGCGCCGCGCGCGCGGGTGCGCCGCGTCATAAACCTTCGAAAGGTGCGAAAAATCGAGCTGGGTGTAGATCTGCGTGGTGGAAATGCTGGCGTGCCCCAGCAGTTCCTGCACAGCGCGCAGATCGCCGCTGGATTCCAGCAGATGCGTGGCGAAGGAATGACGCAGACGATGCGGATGCACCCGCACGTCCAGACCCGCTCGCGCGCCACGGGCCTGCACGCGCTGCTGGATGCTGCGCACACTCATGCGCTGGCCGCGGCTGGAAATGAACAGCGCGGATTCATCGTCGCGAAGCCAGTCGCCGCGGCGCTTCAGCCAATGCGCGATGGCCTGCTGCGCCATCGAGCCCACCGGCACGATGCGGGTCTTGCTGCCCTTGCCGGTGACGCGGACCTCGTCGCCACCGAGCAGATCGTCCACATCCAGCGCGGCAAGCTCCGCCAGTCGCAGACCGGACGAATAGAACAGCTCCAGCAGCGCGGTGTCGCGCAGGCTCAGGGCATCGTCGCCGGTGGACTGGAGCAAGTGCTCGACCTGATCCACCGACAGGGTCTTGGGCAGCGGCTTGTCGCGTTTCGGCGGGCGGATGCCGGCGGCCGGGTTGGCCTTGAGTTCGCCACGCTCCACCAATTCCCGCAGGAAGCTGCGGACCGAGGACAGGTGTCGATGCACGCTGACGGGTTTGAGGCCCTTGCGGCGCAAGGCCATCACATAGGCGCGCACGCTGTGGGTGTCGATCTGATCGGCGCGTTCGATGTCGCGCTCGATGCACAGTTGCGCGAATCCGGCCAGATCGCGTCGCGCGGCAGCCACACTGTGCGGAGACAGGCGTCGCTCATCGCGCAGGACGTCGAGGTAACGTGCGATGTCCTCGCGCAGCGTCAACCGAGTCTCGCGCGCAGGGCGGCGGCCACGAGGTCCGCCGTCATTTCCAGAAAATACTTGCCCTGCTTGGGCTGGAAGCGATCCGCGTCGCGGGCGGCAAGGGCCAGCATGCCGAGATTGCGCTCCTTCTCCAGCGGCACGATCGCCGCCGACAACGGCAGCGGCCGCGCCTTGGGGAACAGCAGCTTCGCCCGCATTTCGCTGATCGGGCCGCAGTCGATCAACTTGGTGCGGAAGAAGTCATTGAAATGGCGGACGATCTGGCCGCTGGCGTCAAGCCGCGTGAGTCCGTCGATGTCCTGACGCAGCAGGGTCGGCGCATGCACGCCAACGAAGACCTCGTCCACGCCGAAGTCGTCGCGCATCACCCGCGCCAGACTCGACACGACCGTGGCCAGCGTCGGCGCGCGCAGCAGTGCGCGCGCGAGGCGGTTGGCGGCATTGACGCGTTTTTCGTTCTCCTGCGCCGCGTCGACCAGACGCAGCAGGCGATCTTCGAGCCGCGCGTTCTTGCCGCGCAGGATCTCCACCTGGCGTTCGATCAGGGAAACGGCCGGTCCGCTGCCGTGGCGCACCTCCAGGGTTTCCAGCAGATGCGGATGCCGCAGCAGAAAATCCGGGCTGCGCTTGAGAAAGGCGATCACTGCTTCTTCGGACACAGCGGCGTCCGTCTCTGTCGCCTCGTCCTTCACCGATTGAACCACTCCAAATCCCCCGTGAATACCGTGGTTGCGGGTCCGGTCATGAACACCGGTCGCCCTTCGCCGTCCCACTCGATCTGCAGACTACCGCCCGGCAACCGCACCGTCACCGCCTGAGCGACGCGATCCCAAAGTCGGGCCACCACCGCCGCGGCGCAGGCGCCGCTGCCGCAGGCCAGGGTTTCGCCGGCCCCGCGTTCATAGACGCGCAGGCGGAGGGTGTCGCGATCGACAATCTGCATGAAGCCGACGTTGGCCTGCTGCGGAAAGATCGCCTGCGTCTGCAAGCGCGGTCCCAGCGTGCGCACCGGTGCGGTGTCGAGATCGTCGACCAGGATCACCGCATGCGGATTGCCCATGCTCAGGGCGCCGAATTCCAGCGTGGCGCCGTCCAGTTCGTGGCGATAGCGCGTATCGCGCTGCGCGGCGCGCAGCGGAATCTCGGCCGGCTCGAAACGCGGCGCGCCCATGTCCACGCGCACCTGCCCATCCTCGAGCAGCTGCAGCACCAGTACGCTGGACTGGGTCCGCACGCGGATCGTGTCGCGTTCGCTGAGACCCTTGTCGCGGACGAAGCGTGCCAGGCAGCGCGCGCCGTTGCCGCACTGGCCGGACTCGCTGCCGTCCGCGTTGTAGATGCGATAGTCGAAATCCACGTCGGGCACCGAGGCCGGCTCCACCACCAGAATCTGGTCGCAGCCCACGCCGAAGCGGCGATCGGCGATGCGGCGCAGATCGTCCGCGCTGGGCATGAACGGCTGGCGCGTCGCGTCGATGACGACGAAGTCATTGCCGAGACCGTGCATTTTGGTGAAGGATTGCCTCATTCCCGAAAGCTTAACGCAGTCCCATGCCCACCGAGACCCTTGCCGTGCATCGTGGCGGCTGTCATTGCGGCGCCGTTCGATTCGAAGTCACGGCGCCGGCCAAGCTCACCGTGCAACGCTGCAACTGCTCGATCTGCCGGATGCACGATTTTCTGCACCTGATCGTGCCGCACGATCGGTTTTCGCTGCTGAGCGGTGAGGACCGGCTGAGCCGCTACACCTTCAACAGCGGTGTGGCACAGCACCTGTTCTGCTCGATCTGCGGCGTGAAGTCGTTCTATGTGCCGCGCTCGAATCCGGACGGCTACTCGGTCAACCTGCGCTGTATCGATCCGTCCACGCTGGCGTCGGTGCACATCGAAGACTTCGACGGGCAGAACTGGGAAGCCAACGCCCAGGGGCTGGCGGCGCTGTCGAAGCCGGAGCGCTGAGCCCGGCATACGCGGTGGCGGCTTGGATTGCTCAGGTGCGCATGCTAGAAAGCAGGGCGCATCGTCCAGTGTCGCCCAGAACCTCAATAAACAGCATTACGTATCAGGGGCAGTCCAATGCAAGTCCTCGGTGTGGATATCGGCTTCGGATTCACCAAGGCCACCGATGGTCGTCAGTACCAGATCTTCAAGTCCGTGGTCGGGGAATCCACGGAAATCCAGTTCAACGAACCGCTGTTGCAGGCCAATGCGCCATATGCGCGCCATATCGAGGTCGGCGGCGAAGGCTATTTTCTGGGCGAACTCGCGGAGGCGCAGTCGCGCGGTCGTGGCTTCACGCTGGACCAGTCTCAGTTTCTGCAGAAGTACGCGCAGACACTGGCGCTGGGCGCCACCGCACCGCTGATCAGCGGCAACGATCCAGTGCGGATCGTGACCGGCCTGCCGATCAGCTTCTACCGCAAGTACAAGGACACGCTCACGCAGTTGCTGCAGCAGCGCCACAGCTTCAACCTGATCAAGCCCAATGGCGAGCGCGAGGAGAAGGTGATCTCGGTGGAGCGCGTGCGCGTAATTCCGCAGCCCTTCGGCTCGATGTTCAATCTGATGCTCAACGACATCGGCAAGCCGGCCAGCCAGCGCTTCGTGACCGAGAAGATCGGCATCATCGACGTGGGCTTTCGTACCGCCGACTACACGGTCAGCGACAAGACGCGCTATTCGGAACGCGGCTCGCAGTCCTCGGACGCCGGCATCTCACTGGCCTTCTCCGCGATTGCCAACGCTCTGATGGAGAAGAGCGGTGTCAGCGTGGAGCTGTACCGGCTCTACGACGCGGTCGGCAAGGGTTCGATCAAGATCAAGGGCAAGCGCTACGACATCACCAAGCTGGTGCAGCAGGCCTTCAGCGGCCTCGCCTCGCGCATCGCCACCGAGGTCAACCGTCTGTGGGCGGACGACTGGGACATCGATGCGGTGGTGCTCACCGGCGGCGGCGGTGCAGTGCTCGCGCCCTACCTGCAATCACTGATCGAAGGCGAGCTGATCCCGGTGCCGGCGGACCAGGACGCGCGGCTCAACAACGTGACCGGCTACTACAAGTACGGCATGCACGTCTGGGGCAGTTAGCAGGCCGACAGCCTGCCGGCGCGCTCAGTTCGATTCGAACAGCGGCTCCCACAGGTCCCAGTCGATCTCCAGGCCGGGCACGGCCGCGACTTCGGTCTTGCCGCTGAGTTCGCGGATGTCGGCGGCGCCGTAGCGCGCCCCGGCGCCCAGCCGGTAGATTGTCAGAATGCGGTCCACGGGATGGACCAGCCAGTATTCGGGCACGCCGTGGCGTTCATACAGGGTACGCTTGGTGATCTGGCCCTTGCTGGCGGTGGTCGGTGACAGGATTTCGACGACCCAGTCCGGCGTTCCGACCAGCCCCGCTGGCGTGATCTTGCTGCGGTCGCAGACGACCACCAAGTCCGGTTGCACGGTGGTGTCGGTGGTGTCGCTGGTGTCGGCGCCGTTGAAGCGAACATCGAACGGCGCCGCTCGCACATGACACTGCTTGCCGCGCAACTGTGCGTGCACTTGCGCGAGGATTTCCGCGCTCAGACCCTGATGATCGTCCGATGGACTCGGCGACATCCCGTAGGCCACACCGTCGATGATCTCCCAGCGCTCGTCGTCCGGGAACTTCAGATAGTCCGCGTAGGTGTAGTGGCGATCATCCTTGCGAATCGGCGTGCGCATCATCGGGCTCCGCGGTCGTTACCGATATTGCCATTATCCGTCGGTAGGGCGCCGTCGACAAAGCGACGTGCCAGTGCCAACAGTTCCGGCAGACTCGCCACCACCGTGTCCGGGTGGTGCGGATGGCGCGGCGTTTCCGGAAAGATCTTGTCGATCCAGGCCTGATCCCAGCCGGCGCCGTTGTAGAACACCGAGGTCACGCCCGCCCGGTTGGCGGCGATCACGTCGGTGGTGCTGTCGCCCACGTACCAGCAACCGAGATCGACCGGCGCGCCCAGATTCTCCAGCGCCTTGAGAATCAGGTCGGGATGCGGTTTGCGCTGCTCCACGTCATCGCCGCAGACCAGGGTGTCGAACAGCTCATGCCAGCCGGTGCCGTCCACCATGTAGATTTCGTGCGCCATGAACTGGCGCGCGCGGTTCGACAGCACACCCAGGCGTATCCCCAGCGCGGACAGCGCCAGCAGATGCTGCCGCGCATCGGCCTCCAGCGGTCTGACCGCACCGAAGTGCTTGCCGTAGCTTTTGTCGAATTCGCGGTGGGCGATGCGCTTGGCCTCCTGATCCTCGCCGAACAGCAGCTCGAAAATGTCGGTGCGCGAAACGCGGCGCTGCGCCTTGATCTTGGGATGCAGGCGGCCATGGTCGCGGATGTACTTGACCAGCTTGGCGTCTTCCATGGTCTTGGATTGCGAAGGCGGCACCACGCGGTCATGCAGGCCGATCTCCACCAATCGCGGCAGCACGTCGTCGACCGCGTGATACATCGCGTCCATGGTGTCGACCAGCGTGGCGTGCCAGTCGAACAGAATCACGCGGGGCCGCGCGCGCGGCAGATGCAGGATGCTCATGCGAATTTCAGCGGACGACACTTTCGCGTCTACCTTACGCTCGTGGTGTCGCATCCGGAATGAACGACTGCCGTTCGAACGTGGCACCATTTGTCCTGAAGCGGCCCCGGGCCGCACCTATAATCGAACGATCGTTCAGGCTGAGCGTGAGAGTGAACTGAAGGAGCAGCCCATGAATACCGTAGTGACGCATTTGCCCAACATGGCATCGGACACAACCGAGCCGAGCGAGCTGCCCGATCTCCGGGCGGCCTTCGACAAACAGCGCGACACCGCGCTACGCCTGCGAACGTCCACACCGGCCGAGCGCATCGCCAAGATCAAGCGCCTGCTGGAAGCCGTGCAGTCCTACATGCCGCAGTGGTACGAGGCCGGCGAGGCGGACTTCAAGAAGCCGCCGGCCGAAATGGACCTCACCGAGATTTTGCCGGTCGTGTCCGAAGCCAAGGACGCGATGCGGCACCTCAAGAAGTGGATGAAGCCGCACAAGGTGCGTCCCACGCGGATGATGCTCGGCAACTCCGCCTGGGTTCAGCCCGAGCCCAAGGGCCGCTGCCTGATCATCTCGCCGTGGAATTACCCGGTGAACCTCACCTTCGGTCCGCTGATCTCCGCGATCGCCGCCGGCAATACCGCCATCATCAAGCCCTCGGAAATGACGCCGCATCTGTCCGCGCTGATGGGCAAGGTGGTGCGCGAAGTATTCCCCGAGGATGAGGTCGCCCTGTTCGAAGGCGACGCCGGAACCTCCCAGACCTTGCTCGAACTGCCGTTCGACCACATCTTCTTCACTGGCAGCCCGGCCATCGGCAAGGTGGTGATGGCCGCAGCGGCGAAGCACCTGACCAGCGTGACCCTGGAACTCGGTGGCAAATCGCCGACCATCGTCGACGAAACCGCCAACCTCAAGGCGGCCGCGCGCAACGTACTGTGGGGCAAGTTCACCAACAACGGCCAGACTTGCATCGCACCGGATCACATCTACGTGCACGAGAACGTGCGCGAGGCGTTCATTGGCCATTGCGTACAGGCGCTGGAAGACGCCTATGGCAAGACCGCCGCCGATCAGCTCAAGAGCCGTTCGCTGGCGCGGGTGGTCAACCAGCGCCACACGCAGCGTATCGGCGGGCTGCTGGACGATGCGCGCCAGCAGGGCGCCAAGGTGCTGTTCGGCGGTGATGTCAGCGTGGACGAATGCTTCATTGCGCCGACCCTGCTTAGCGAGATTCCGCGCAGCGCGCGCATCATGGACGAAGAAATCTTCGGGCCGATCCTGCCGATCATCAGCTACACCGATCTGGACGCGGTGATCGCCGAGATCAATGCCCAGCCCAAGCCGCTGGCCTTGTACGTGTGGAGCAAAAGCGAACTCAACATCCACAAGCTGTTGCAGAACACCAGCTCGGGCGGCACCTGCATCAACATGACGGTGATGCAGTTCGTGCACGGCAACCTGCCATTCGGCGGCGTCAACAACTCCGGCATCGGCAACGCACACGGCGAATACGGCTTCAAGGCCTTCTCACACGAACGTGCAGTGCTGCGCGCACGTCTGCCCGCAGCGTTCCTGTTCTACCCGCCGTACACCAAGACCACATCGAAGATCATTGGGCTGCTGCTCAAGATTCTGTAGCGGCTATTCGAGCTTGTAGCCCACGCCGTAGATCGAGCGGATCAGCTCCCGCTCCGGCGCGGCCTGCTGCAGCTTGCGGCGCAGGTTCTTGATGTGGCTATCCACCGTGCGATCGGTCACGACGCGGTGGTCGTTGTAGAGCTGGTCCAGCAGCTGCTCACGCGAGAACACGCGGCCGGGCGCGCCGGCGAGCGTTCTGAGCAGACGAAACTCCACCGGCGTGAGGTCCAGCACCTGCCCGCCGATGCTCGCGCGAAAGCGCGTTTCGTCGATCTCCAGGCCCAGCGCGTCCATCGATTCGGCGGGCGTGGAATCGCGCCGCTGCCGGCGCAGGATCGCACGCACGCGGGCCACGACCTCGCGCGGCGAGAACGGTTTGCAGACATAATCGTCCGCACCGATTTCCAGACCCAGCAGACGGTCGATCTCCTCCACGCGCGCCGTCACCATGATCACCGGCACGTCCGAGAAGCTGCGCAGCTCGCGACAGATGTCCAGACCGTCGCGGCCCGGCAGCATCAGATCCAGCAGCACTAGGTCGTAGGCTTGCGCGCGTAGCGCCGGTATCGCGGCGAGGCCGTCATGCACCCGGTCCACCTCATAGCTGGCGGCGCGCAGATAGTCCGCCATCAGGCCGGCGAGCCTGGCTTCGTCCTCCACGATCAGGATGCGCGCGGCGTTCATGCCGGCTCCGCCAGCGGCAGCGCGACGCGAATGCGCAGACCACCAATGGGCGAGGCCAGCGCCTCGATGCGGCCCCGATGGGCTTCGGCGATGTTGCGGCAGATTGCCAGCCCCAGTCCGGCGCCGCCGCTGGCGCGGTTGCGCGAGCCTTCCATGCGAAAGAAGCGGTCGAACAACTGCTGCCGGGAGCCTTGCGGGACACCCGGGCCGCTGTCGTCGATGTCCACGGTCGCGAGCGAGCCCTCGACGGACACGGTGATGGAGACGCGACCGTCTTCATCCACATAGCGCTGACAGTTCTCCAGCAGATTGGCGAACAATTGCCGCAGCCGCGATTCGTCCGCGGACACCACGATCGGCGCCAGCGCGACTGGCCCGTCCAGGGCGATGCCGCGGCTGAGCAGACGCCCGCGATAGGCGGCCGCCGTGATGTCGAGCACGTCCACCAGATCCACGGCGACCATGCGATACGCCAGCGCGCCGACATCCGCCAGCGACAGGTCGTAGAGGTCCGTCACCAGCTTGGACAGCGTTGCCACCTCGCCCTGCAAGGACTTCACGGAAGACTGCGTCAGCGGACGCACCCCATCCTCGATCGCCTCCAGTTCCGCGCGCAGCAGGGACAGCGGCGTGCGCAGTTCGTGCGAAACGTCGGCGATGAAGGCGCGACGCAGTTGCTCATTGCGCTCCAGCGTCAGCGCCAGGCGGTTGAAGTCTTCGCCCAGACGGCCGATTTCGTCGCGCGTGGCCACGTCCACGCGACTGCCGTAGTCGCCGTCGGCCAGACGCCGCGTGCTGGCGGCGATGCCGCGCACGGGGCGCATCAGGCCCTGCGTGATCAGCACGGCCAGGATCGCCGCCAGCAGCACGATGGCGCCGCCGACGAACCAGCTGGCCAGGCGTTGCTGACGCAGGAAGCGCAGGTCGGCGGCCTCGGTGAGGCTCTGGAACGGCATCAAGGCCAGCCAGCCGACGGTTTCGCCATCCACGATCACGGACTGTCGCAGCGCATCCGCCGTGAGTTCCGGGAAGCCGGCGACCGACTGTCCGTCCGCATCGAGCAGGCCCAGCCGGAAATTGGCCCCGGTCAGTTCGGGCAGCAGGTCCGCCGTGTCCGGCGGGCCGCTGTCATCCGATGAGGGGCGCATCAGCCGGAACCAGTCGCGCCGGCTGTGGCGCAGATGGTCCCAGCCGCCGTATTCGCGATACTCGTCAGCCAGGCGCGGCGCCAGGCGCTGCATGCGCTGCACGCCCACTTCGTTGAGATAACCGAGAAAGCCGCGCGTGAAGCTCAGACGCGCCGCCGCGCCCATTGCCGCCGCCACCAGCACACTCATGGCGAGCAGGGCGATGAACAGCTTGAGCGTCATGCCGGGACGGTAGCGCAAGGTTGGACAGGGAATCGGGCTTGAGCTATTAGGGCCGCCGCGCGGCGGCATGCGCAAGAAGCGCGGCGATGAATTCAAGATTTCTCCTCAATTGCTGCACATTCGGCAGCGATGCTGTACTCGACGAATTTCCCTTGCCGCGAGACCCGATGAACGCTTCTTCCAAGACCCGCCGCTGGCTGATCGCACTGGCCGTGATCCTCGTCCTGCTGGCCGGCGGATTCGCCGCGCACACCTGGCTCGGCGGCAAAAAGGAGGCGCCACCACCAAGCAGCGTCGTCGAGATCGGCGATATCGAGCGCACCGTCACCGCCGTGGGTTCGCTGCAACCCAAGGAGTACGTCGACGTGGGCACGCAGGTGTCCGGCCGGGTCGAAGCCGTGCACTTCGATATCAATGATCGCGTCAAGAAAGGCGACCTGATCGCGGAGATCGATGCCAGCACCATCGAGGCGACGATCCAGAGCGACCGTGCCGACATCGAAAACCTGGAAGCGCAGCTCGCGCAGCAGCGCGCCGAGGCGGTGCTGGCGCAGCAGCAGTACGAGCGCAACCAGCGCATGGCCGAATCGCGCGCCGTCAGCCAGGACACCGTGGATCAGGCACAGGCGGCGCTGGCGGTAGCCCGTGCCAGCGTCAAGGCGACTCAGGCGCAGCTCAAGTCCGCAGCCGCCTCGCTGGAGCGCGATCTGACCAACCTCGGCTACACCAAGATCTTCGCGCCGATGGACGGCACCGTGGTTTCACAGACCACGCTGGAAGGCCAGACCGTGAACGCCAATCAGTCCACGCCGGTGATCGTGCAGGTGGCCAACCTCGACATCATGACGGTGTGGGCACAGGTCACCGAGGCCGACATCAACAAGATTCAGCCGGACATGAAAGCCTATTTCACGACGCTGGGCATGCCGGAACGGCGCTGGTCCGGCACCGTGCGGCAGGTCCAGCCAACCCCGGAAATCGTCAACGACGTAGTGCTCTACAACGTGCTGATCGACGTGGCCAACAACGAACGCCTGCTGCTGCCGGACATGACGGTGCAGGTGTTCTTCGTGCTGGGCGAGGCGCATGACGTGCCGGTGGTGCCGATCACCGCGCTGCAGCAGCGCGGACCGCAGCGCTACGAAGCCACGGTGCTGACACCGCAGGGCCCGCAGACGCGGGAAGTGACAATCGGTGTGACCAGCCGACTGCTGGCCGAGGTCAAGTCCGGACTGGAGGTCGGCGATCGCGTCGTCACCGCGGCGCCGACAGGCGCGCAACAGAACGAGCGCCGTCCGCGCATGATGGGCCCGCGTCTGTGAGCGAGCCGCTACTCAAACTGGACGGGGTTGCCCGCGTCTACCGCAGCGGCGACACCCTGCTGCGTGCGCTCGACGACGTGAGCCTGGAAATCCAGGCCGGCGAGTTCGTCGCCATCATCGGACAGTCCGGCTCCGGCAAGTCCACGCTGATGAACATCCTGGGCTGCCTGGACCGCCCCAGCGAAGGCCGCTACCAGGTACGCGGCGTGGACGTGGCGCGCCTGGACGCGGACGAACTCGCGGCGCTGCGGCGTGACACCTTCGGCTTCGTGTTCCAGCGCTACAACCTGCTGCCCTCGATCTCGGCCGCGGAGAACGTGGAGCTGCCGTCGATCTATGCCGGCCGCAACAAGCGTGAACGCAGCGAGCGGGCGCAGGCCCTGCTCGCCCGCCTGGGCCTGGGCGACCGCACGCAAAACCGTCCCAATCAGTTGTCGGGCGGACAGCAGCAGCGCGTGTCGATTGCGCGCGCGCTGATGAACGGCGCCGAGGTGATCCTGGCGGACGAACCCACCGGCGCGCTCGATTCGCACACCGGCGAGGAAGTGCTGGCGCTGCTCAAGGACCTGCATGCCCAGGGTCACACCATCATCCTCATCACCCACGATGCGGACGTGGCCGCGCATGCGCAGCGCGTGATCCAGTTACTGGATGGCCGCGTGCTTGAAGACAGCGGCGTCACGGCCGCCAATCCGGTCACCCTGGAACGGCCGGCCGGTGCGCGCCATCCGCATTGGGCTCCGCAGCTGATGGAGGCCGTGAAGATGGCCTTGCGCTCCTTGCGCGCCAACCTGTTCCGCAGTCTGCTGACACTGCTGGGTGTAGTCATCGGCGTGGCCGCGGTGGTGACCATGCTGGCCATCGGCAACGGCAGCAAGCAGGACGTGCTGCAACGCATCCAATCCATGGGCAGCAACCTGCTGCTGGTGCGGCCCGGTGCGCCGGGCACGCGTCCATCCGGTGACGTGGCCACGCTGACCGTGGCCGATGCCCAGTCTCTGCGCGAGCTCGACAACGTGGCCTACGTCTCGCCGGAGCGCGAGACCAAATCCACGCTGCGTTTCGGCAACGTGGACTACCGCTCCGACATCTCCGGCGTATGGCCGGACTACCAGCACATGCAGGACTGGACGCTGTCCGCCGGCAGCTTCATCAACGATCAGGATGTGGCCGGCTATTCGGCCGTGGTGGTGCTCGGCAAGACCGTGGCCGACAACCTGTTTCCGAACCGTCCGAACCCGGTGGGCGAATACGTACTGATCGGCAATTCACCGTTCGAGGTGATCGGCGTACTCGCGCCCAAGGGCGCCAACGCCTTCGGCTCGGACATGGACGATGTCGCCCTGGTGCCGCTGACCACCGGCTTCATCCGCCTGTTCGGCCAGCAGTACCTGCGTTCGATCAACCTCAAGATCGTCGACGCCGACAAGGCCGAAGCCACCGAGGAGGCGATCCGCCAGCGTCTGATGCAGCGCCATGGCACCGAGGACTTCCAGATTCGCAGCACCGAATCGCTGATGGAAATGGTGTCGTCCACGCAGGACACGCTGACGGTCATGCTCGGCGCCGTCGCCGCGATCTCGCTGCTGGTCGGCGGCATCGGCGTGATGAACATCATGCTGGTCAACGTCACCGAACGGACCCGCGAGATCGGCGTGCGCATGGCCACCGGCGCGCGCCGCAGCAACATCCTGCTGCAGTTCAATACCGAAGCCCTGGTGGTCTGCGGCATCGGCGGCCTCATCGGCGTCCTGTTCGGCTTCGGCGCCGGCATCATCGCCGGTTCGCTGGGCAGCAAGGTCGCCTTCACCGCCGCGCCGCCGCTGCTGGCGTTCGGCTCGGCTTTCGCCACCGGTCTGCTGTTCGGCTATCTGCCGGCGCGCAAGGCCGCCTACATGGACCCCGTCACCGCGCTGGCCTCCGAATGAACATGCGTTTCGCCTCCATCACGCTCACCGCCGGCCTGCTCTGCGCCTGCAGCCAGGTGCCCGTCTATGAACGGCCCCAGGCGCCGATCGCCGCCGAGTTCGAATCCGGCACCGGCCTGCCGGATACCGTCGCCCCGCAATGGTGGCGCAGCTTCGGTAGCCCGCAGCTGGACGCGCTCATCGAACAGGCCACGGCCAGCAATTTCGATCTGCGCGCCGCCGTGGCGCGCATCGACCAGGCGCGCGCATCGCTGCGCATCGGCTCGGCTGACCTGCTGCCGAACGCCTCGGCGTCCGGCTCCCTCAGCAGCGATCGCCAGGAGCAGAACGGCCGTTGGGACAGCGGTGAATCCGACCAGGCTTCGCTCAGCGTCGGTTACGAACTGGACCTCTGGGGCGGCAATCGCGCCGCGCGTGAAGCCGCCTTGGCCCGTCTGGACGCCAGTCGCTGGAACCGCGCCGCCGTAGTTCTGGTGCTGCAGTCCGACGTCGCCACGAGCTATTTCCAGATTCTCGCCTTGAGCGAACAGCTGGACATCGCGCGCCAGAACCTGGAGGCCGCGCAGGAACTGCTGAACCTGGTGCAGGTGCGCTACGACGCCGGTGCCGCCACCGCGCTGGAACTGGCCCAGCAAAAGACCACGCTGCTGTCGATTGCCGCCACCATTCCGAGCCTGCAGCAAAGCCTGGCCAGTGCCCGCAACGCGATGACGGTCCTGCTCGGCGGTGAGCCGGGTTCGGAGCTTGCGGCCGCGCCCATCGCCGCGCTGACGGTGCCGGACCCCTCACCGGGTGTGCCTACCGCCTTGCTGGAGCAGCGTCCCGAAATCCGCATCGCCGAGGCGAACCTGATCGCCGCCAATGCCGACATCGGCGCCGCGCGTGCCGCACTGTTGCCGAGGGTCGAGCTTTCATTGTCGGCCGGCGTGTCCGGCGCGCTGACCGGTGGCAGCAGCCAGTTCGTGTCACTGGCCGGATCGCTGGCACAGACCCTGTTCAACGGTGGCGCGCTGCGCGCCCAGGTCCAGCTCAGCGAAGCGGCACAACAGGAACTGACGGCGAGCTACCTGCAAACCGTGCTGGAAAGCGTGCAGGAGGTCGAAGACAGCCTTGTCGCGCAGCGCACCACCAGCGATCGCGCCGTGATTCTGGAACAGGCCGCCGAGCAGGCGCGCGAGGTCTACCGCCTCGCTCTGATTCGCTTCGAAGCCGGCAGCGAAGACCTGCTGACCCTGCTGGATGCGCAGCGCACGCGCCTGTCGGCCGAAGACAGTCTGGTGCAGGCGCGCTACAACCGGCTGCTGGCCGCCGCCCAGTTGTTCAAGGCCGTGGGCGGCGGCTGGACCGAGGCGAGGGCCGACGAAACCTGAGAACGAAGTCGTCGGCTCAGGGTTTGACGAACTTCAGCGTCATGCGGTCGCTCTCGCCGATCGCCAGGTAACGGTCCTTGTCCTCGTCGCCCAGACGCAGCGAAGGCGGCAGCGTCCACACGCCCTTGGGATGATCCGCCGTGTCCTTGGGGTTGGCGTTGATCTCGGAGCTGTCCGCCAGTTCGAAGCCGGCCTTCTGCGCCATCCCGATCACGTAATCCTGGCGCATGTAGCCGCTGGCCTCCTGATCGTCGAGCGGGCGCGGTTCCGGCAGGCGGTGGTCGACGATACCCAGCACCCCGCCCGGCTTGAGCGCCTTGTACATCGCCGAAAAGGCCGCGAGTACGTTCTTGTCACCACCGCCGCGCATGTACCAGTTGTGCACATTGCGGAACGTCAGCACCAGATCCGCGCTGCCGGCCGGCGCGATCGCCAGTTCGTCCGGCGGGCTGAAGCTGGTGACGGTCACCTTGTCGTAGAGCGCCGGGGTGGCCGCCATCTTCTCGACGAACGTCTGCCGAGAATCCCGGAAGTACGAAGAGCTGGAATCGGCGCTGAAATGGGCCGCGTAGAACTTGCCGTTCTCACGCAGATACGGCGCCAGAATTTCGGTGTACCAGCCACCGCCCGGCCAGATCTCCACCACCGTCATGTCGTCCTTGATGCCGAAGAAGCTCAAGGTTTCATAGGGGTGCCGGTAGCCGTCCCGTTCGACATAGTTCGCCGTGCGCGTGTCGCTGGCGATCGCCTGTTGCAGCGCCGCGTCTTCGGCATGCGCCACGCCGCAGACGGACGCGAGCAGCAGCAGACCGGCCAGGGGTTTGCGGGTTAAGTTCATCGTGTTTGCTCCGGGCTAGGTAGGGGGCAAGAGTTTGTTGTTCGACGCCAAGGGCGAGCCTGACCGCCGGACGATTATTCCAGCAAGCGATTGCACGCTTGGGTCAGCAACCATACCCGGTTCAGTCATGCGGGAACGTCACGGACATTCCGGTCTCAGGGAGGGCGACGTCACCTCCCTGAGCACAACATACCTGAGCCGCTCATCGATGCGTTCCGCATCTTCCATCTGCGCCTCCGGCAGCTCGGCGCCGTCACGGTCGAGAAGGCGAAACGTCGTGCACAGAATGACCTCAAGCTCTCGTTCCGAGCCTTTGAGCATGCCGGAATGGTATAGGGCCCCGCTCGCATCCCGCCCAAATGAACGAAGTGCGAACCGAAGCGAACTTCTCCGAATGCTGAATCCGATAGCCGGACCGTGGCAAGAAGCGCATCCCGCGCGGCAGGCTGCTGGTCCAGAAGACCTTGCAGCTCGCTCGTGCCCATTGTTCCTCCAGGCCAGCATGGTGTGGCGGAGATTCCGAGCGCCAAGGCGACCGCAGCGCGCCAACAGCGGCTACAAATCGCTCTGAGAGAACGTCCATGTGAATGATCAATGTTGCGTTCAAACTTGAAGCTAGGCATCACAGGCCCAAGACTAGTTGAAGCCCTTCGTTGATCTGCTCCATCACTTTGCCTGGCAAGGATTTAATGCGAGCAGTCAAGAGAGAACGATCAAGGGTGAGGATCTGCGACACATTGAGCACTGAGGCCTTGGGGAGACCAGAATCCGATTTGGTGATGCGGACATTACCGGGTGCGGCTGCCAAGGCGAGATTGGATGTAACGACAACAACGACAACGGTTGAAATCTTGCTGCTATTGAATGGATTGGCTTGAACGACGAGCACCGGGCGGCGAAACCCTGGGCCTGATCCGGTGGGCTCTGGGAGAGACGCCCACCAAACCTCACCACGTTTCATGAGCAATCGATGCCTGCTGCGCCTGAGCCAGCGACGGCTCTACCGTAGAGCTTTCATTTGTATAGATTTCATTGAGTTTGGCGGTAACCGCTTCTGAGCCGTGCCGGGAAAGATATTCTCGCAAAGCTTCTGCGAATAGCTGGCTGCGAGGAACATGACGCTGACGGGCCAAGCGTTCAGCCGCTTCAAAGACGGCGTCTGGTAGGGAAATGGCGATCTTCATGCCACGAAGGTATCACCTGGGTATGACCGCTGCAATAACGCCCAGATCCTGCTGTCGTTCATCCATAGCATTTTGGGGCCTCGGGCCACGCCGGAAGGTCGCAGACGTCGGCCGAGTGATTGCTCCAAGGCTTGGAGAGTTGGTCATCCGACATCAGCGGACGGCCGATGGTCTGACCGGAAAGAAGACGACTCCGCGTGACCGGGTCCGGCTCCTCATCCAGAAAACTTCGCGAAATCCGGGATGCCATCCCGCACGGCCTTGGTCGCCCCTGTTTTGCTGCGAGCGGCTAAACTGGAACAGCTTTTCGAGGAACACGCCATGCCCAACGCATCGACTGCCACACCGATCCAACAAGAAGTCCACGCACTCGCCGACCGGCTACCGGGGAATGCGACTTGGCGCGATGTCGCTTATCAGGCTGCGATGCGAGCAGAAGCCGAGGAAGGGCGGGCGGACATCGCGGCCGGCCGTGTCGTCGATGGCGACGAGGTGCTGCGCTGGATCGATAGCTGGGGCACCGACCACGAGCTTGAAGCGCCGCGCCTACCGCGGTGAAGCTACGTTTTACCTATCGCGCTGCGGCTGATCTGCAACGGCTGCGCGCTTTCATCGCCAACGACAATCCGCTGGCCGCGTCAAAAGGTCGATGCGCTGAGGCGCTCTATCCGAACGCTGTCGATCAGTCGCAAATTGGCCGGGAGATCGACGAGGCCAGCGGCACGCGTCAGTGGATCGCTGGCGAATACGTCGTGCGCTACTTCATCGACGACCAAATCCTGACGGTCAACCGCATCTGGCACGGAAAAGAAGCTCGGCCGGAATGAGTCATCACTGCGAGCGCCTTGACAGGCGTGTGCGTGTAGGGAAACACCGCACATCGGGGTCTCGGGCAATTTTTGCGGTGTTTCGAGGCTTTCCGAGTTCTTTACTCATAAGTCAGTAAATTAGGGAACAAAATCGCTCATGAAACCCTTATTTTGCATAGGGTGCATGTTCTGAAAGTTTCCGTCTTCTGAGTAAGTCCTTGAATAGGCGCTGGGAAATGGCGCTATCGCTACGATTTCCGCGTCTGGTGCATTGTTTTTGGTAAGGCGTCACCGTAAATCCAAGATGGCCAAGTCGGTAATTATACGATCGGGCAAGGCGCCGAAGCGCGGTCCGGCGTGTTCTCACAGCAAGAGGATGGTCGAGTCGTGACCAATCGCGACGAAGTTCGAACGACGCACGTCAACGAACTTGAGACCGGTAACAGCGGTCGGGAAGTGCTGCGTGAAGGCGTGCTTGAAAGTGGTCTTTTGGCCGGCTATAGCGGCGATATCATGACGGGCGAGAAAGACGATGAGGTGATGTCGTCCCATATTACGAACGTCGATCGGGCGTTGTCTTCAGGCCGAGGCGTGCACACAAATGCGACCGATCAAGAGCAGCGGGCCAGAGAAATAGGCGGGGATCTTGGGTTGAATCTGGGTCTAGGAAAGGCAATCAGGGCGGTGGTGGTGGCTTTGCTGGCGTACAGGGAAGTTTCAGCGGGAGCCAACGAGATAGCTACACAGACATCGGTGCCGTTTCGGTTGACTACGTTTCGCGGTTGCACAACCGCATCCCGGAGATTCGCGAAGACGCGATGAAGGAGTTTCGTGGGGAGTTCGGGTACGCGCCGCAAGATCACTACGACCGTGTTGAAGCAAATAATTGGCTCGCGCGACACATGGCTGGCGATCTGCGGGAGGAAATGCACCGCGATACGCACGCCGCCTACGAATCTACAGAAACAGCAATGGGTAAAACGTCGATCGATGACGCTCGAACGGCGGCAGAGAACGCAGAAACAAGGGACATGCAGCCGATGGCTGGGCGCCGCGCCCGCAGGCAGAACGAACACTATGAAACATCAGGGGAGTAAGAAGGGGCGCTTCTGCGCCCCTTCTTTAGCGTCGTCCATACCAGTTCCAGCTAGCTGGATTGGCCGGATTGGTAGCCCAGTTCGGATTGGCCGGATTGGTAGCCCAGTCCGGCGGGTGATGTCGCGATGTGTAATAACCTGCGCCACCATTCGGCAAGCCCTTACGGCGGTTCTCGCGGTGGATGAACAGCATGTAGAACGCGAAGCCTACGAGCGCGAACACGAAGCCGATATGGCCGCCGATGTCCAGCACGAACAGCAGGGCACCGGTCGCGAACAGACCCAGACCCAGGACGAGCGGGATCGCATCGCGGACCGCGAACGGCCGACGTGGGGTTTCGATAGTCGTGTCAGTCATGAAATAGCCCTCCGTTTCGCATGTGAAACGCGGCACCAAGTTTACTACGTTCGGCGTTGTCAAGTGCTGCATGACGAATCTCCGTTGATCGGTAGGGGGGCGGACCGTCGCCCCTCACCAACAAGAGGGGGCGGCGCAGCTGGCCCGGCGATCAACATCGCTCGCAGCCGGCCGAACCAGTTGTGAACGTGATTGGGCTTAGCCCAACTTGGCGGATTCGCGACATTGAGCGCACCAACCCATTGATTTATATAAGCGGTGCCGCCAAAGGTCTGCATTACACAGCGGCGGCGGATTCAGCTTGCGCGGCGGTGATTTTGGGGATTACGGTGGCATGATACGAAACGCCCCAATCCTACTGCCTTCACCTGTAACGCTTTTGGGTCTTGCACCCACGATAAAGATCGCAGACACCAGTCAAGTGATTGGCCCAAGCTGCTAATTTATAAGACATCGTGACAACCATTAAATAGTGCTCGGGGCATCATGTCGCCGTAATCCTTCAGGCTTGCCGGGACCGGAACATCGTAGGTCAGCGGTGCCGAAGATGAGTGCTACGCCTCTTTCGATCAGTGCTCCGCACATCTACAAATCTTCCGGCCGGAGTCCTGTGTGCTTGGCAATTCTTGCAAGCATTCGCGGGCCGATTTCTTCACGATCATGGAATGCGAACACATAATCCGGCCATCCTTCGCGGTGCAGCGTCCTGTGCGATCCTGACTGGCGCTTGAGGCTCCAGCCGATCTGCTGAAGCGCTGCGAACACTTTGCTGGCCTTTGACGAAGGCCAGCTGCTCATGCAGCTTGCAGACCGATGCGTATCGAAATGGGCGCTGTTTCATTTTGTTCCAACCGCTCGGCGAGAACTCGAAGCGCAAGCGTTTCAGCTTTACGCATGGCATCTTCCGCGCTGACGCCGTATGCAAGAACCCCCGGCAATTCCGGGACTTCAGCCAACCATCGACCATCGGCTTCTTGCTCGTATTCGATCGTATAGTCCATGGTTAACTCGGCTGGCTTCGATGTATGCATTCTATGCAGTTCTCAGGCTCAAGTTCCAAGTGCAAAACCTCGCTGAAGCTAAGGTCGTTTCTCGATATTGCGTCCATGCCTTTGGTTGAGTCGGTCACTGGCTGGAAAGCGATAGGGGCATTCGCCGAATTAGACGCTTCATGCAGGATCGCGACGAGCAATCCCAGCGTGGGGATCGGGATTGCTCGAAAAGGCCGCGATCGAACGGCCTTCTAGTCAAGCGGGTGCCTACTGACGCCGGCCGTTCAGCCGAAGCCTCGGCTCCCCGTTCAAGCAACATGCTGTTGCCGCGCCTCCGAAACCTCGCGCGTATCCACGGCCGCGATGCGGCGCAGATAGTCCGGCGAGAAATCGTCGGTCTGGATGGCGTCGAGGCGTGCCTTTTCGTACTCGTCCAGCACCTGGGATTGCTCGGCGGTGATTCGGCCGTTGGCAATCGCGTTCTTCAGGCGTTCTGCCAGGGTGTCTCCCGGCGCTTCGCCGTCTTGCGCGGCGCTGTCGAGCAGGTCGGTGACAGCGGCGGCTTCGTGCAGCAGTGTGAAGGCGCGTTCCATGCGGCCGACGGCATCGTCCGGGCCGCCGGCGGTGTAGACCGATTGGCTGAGGCGATCGCGCAGCGCGCTCGGCAACATCATGTGTTCGGCCAGTTCGGCGGTCAGCGCGTCGGACGGCTCGCGATGCGAGCGGCCCAAGGGGAACACCAGACGGCGCATCACGCCAGCGGCAAAACGGTTCGGGAAGTTGGCGAAGAAGCCTTCGAACGCGAGTTCGATCTGCGACAGGCAGTGCTGCAAGGCCCAGCGGGCGTAGGGCAGGTCTTCTTCCGGCTCGCCTTCGTCGCGGTGGTACTTGAGCACGGCGGAGGCCATATAGAGGTGGGACAGCACGTCGCCCAGGCGGGCGGATAGGCGTTCCTTGCGCTTGAGGTCGCCGCCCAGAATGCCCATGGTCACGTCGGAGACGATGGCCAGCGAGGCGGACATCCGTTCGAGCTGTCGGTAGTACGAGGCGAGGGGACCGCTCAGTGGTGCGCGCGCGAGGCCGGCGCCGCTGAGGCCCAGGCTGAGTGCGCGCACGGCACGATTGATCGAATAGCCCAGGTGCGCCCATAACGTCTGGTCGAAGGCTTCGAGGTCGTCGTGTCTTGAGGCTTCCATTTCCTTGAGCACGTAGGGATGGCAGCGGATCGCGCCCTGGCCGAAGATCATCAGATTGCGGACCAGGATGTTGGCGCCTTCCACGGTGATCGCCACCGGCGCGGCCTGATAGGCGGAGGCCAGGTAGTTGCGCGGGCCCTGCTGGATGCCGCGCCCGCCGTGCACGTCCATCGCGTCGGCGACGATGCGGCGCATCAGTTCGGTCATGTGGTACTTGGCGATCGCGGTGACCACGCTCGGCGCGCAATGGTCCACGGCGGAACTGGTGAGCACGCGCGTGGCTTCCATCAGGTAGGTCAGCCCGGCGATGCGGCCGGTGGCTTCCTGCACGCCCTCGAACTTGCCTACCGGCAGGCGAAACTGGGTTCGAATGCGTGCGTAGGCACCGGTCATGCGGTAGGCGGTCTGCGCGGTTGCGGCGGCCAGTGCCGGCAGCGAGATGCCGCGACCGGCGGACAGACATTCCACCAGCATGCGCCAACCGCGACCGGCATTGGCGGGGCCGCCGATGATCCAGTCCAGCGGCACGAACACGTCCTTGCCGAAGATCGGGCCGTTCATGAAGGCGGAGCCGGGGTAGTGGCGGCGGCCAATCTCGACGCCGGGATGATTCGCCGGCACCAGCGCGCAGGTGATGCCGTAGTCCACCCGCGACTTGTCACCGAGCAGACCTTCCGGATCGCTGAGTTTGAAGGCCAGGCCGACCACGGTGGCGATCGGCGCCAGCGTGATCCAGCGCTTGGAGAAGTTGAGGCGGATACCGAGGGTGCGGCGGCCCCCGAGTTCGCCGTAGCAAACCTCGCCGTGGTCCGGCATGGCGGTGGCGTCGGAGCCGGCTTCGGGTCCGGTCAGGCCGAAGCAGGGAATCTCCCGGCCGGACACCAGTCCCGGCAACCATTGCTTCTTCTGCTCGGGCGTGCCGTAGATCATCAGCAGTTCGCCCGGCCCCAGCGAATTCGGAACCATGACGGTGACAGCCACGGCGATCGAGCGCGTGGCGATGCGCGTGACCACTTCCGATTGGGCGCGCGCGGAGAAACCGAGCCCGCCGTGCTTCTTGTCGATCAGCATCGCCAGAAAGCGCTGCTCGCGGATGTAGTCCATCACCGGCGCCGGAATCTCGCGCAGTTCGAAGTCGATCTGCCAGTCGTTGATCATTGCGCACAGCGTGGCGCATTGATTGTCGAGGAAGGCCTGTTCTTCTTCGGTGTATTCGGTACGCGGGAAGTCGAGCAGCTGCTTCCAGTTCGGGCGGCCGCGAAACATCTCGGTCTCCCACCAGGTGTCACCGGCCTCCAGCGCATCGCGCTCGGTCTGCGACATCTCGGGCATCACGGCCTTGAAGCGTTCGAACAGACCGCGGGTGAGCACGCCGCGTCGCAGCGGAACAATGTTGAACGCCAGCAATAACAGCAGTGGCACACCCAGTATCGCGGCGCCCGCGGTACCGAGCAGACCGGCGACCAGCAGCGCGGCATAGGCCACGGTGACCACGGCGGTCCAGACCAGCAAGGGCGCGCCGACGTAGGCCAGCGTCCAACTCAGCGCCAGCACCACCAGCGTGACGGTAAGGCTCAACATCCCGATTCCTCCGGATTGGAGATTAAGGCCCAGGCGGTGCCGCGTGCTTGTCTGCGGTGCCCGGAACGCGTGCGGACTCGATATCGCGAGCCCGCGGAATCAGCATTTTGATCATCAACTTGAAATACTGGCTGAATTCTGCGCCTTCGGGGAAGGTTTCCGGTGCATCGCGGTGCACCTGCTGATTACCGATGAAGGTGGCGTAGGCGAAGGTGGACCACAGCTTCGCCTCGGGCTCGCCGAGGCCGAGCGCCTGATAGCACTCGTGCAGGTAGTTCATGCGGCGCGCCGAAACACGACGCACGACGGTGCCGACATGCGCGTGATCCGAGGCGGCGGCCAGCGCCAGATAGAGCCGCCCGGCACGATGGCTGGCATTGGCCCGCTTGAACAATTTGACGATGCGGTCATAGGGATCCGACACATCGGCAACCGCGATGATCATATCGTCGGTTTCCTGACGCTCCCACAGTTCCAGGGCGCGGCGCATCAGCGCTTCGCGATTCGGGAAATGCCAATAGAAACTGCCCTTGGTCACGCCCAGCGAACGGGCCAGCGGTTCGACCGCCACGGCCTCGATTCCGCTGGATGCCATGGCCTCCAGAGCGGCGGCGGCCCAGTCATCGGCGGTGAGATTTTGTCGGGGAGTGTCCATATCGGATCCTGGGCGTAGCGGTCTCCTCCGCCTGGCTTTGCCCTCAGCGGGGCCGCGCGACTCTAGCAATGCGCCTGCGTATGGGCAAACCGAACGCGATGACTAAAGACCGTGTCGACGCGGTGTGGCGACCTGCGCCGGGAAGGCAATGGCGGCATGATAAAACCCGCTGCGGGGCACGCGATGTACCGCCTGGCGGAAGGATTGATAAGGACAATCACGGATGAGGAGAACCCGATCATGAAATCAAGCCGCTGCTTGCCGGCCTTGTTGATTGCCATGGGCGCCGTGGCCGCGATCGCACTGATCACACCGACCCACGCGGCGGTTTCCGAAGCGCAGGCCGCGCAATTAGGCGGAGCCTTGACCCCGCTGGGTGCGGAAGTCGCGGGCAACGCCGAAGGCACGATTCCGCCGTGGAATGGCGGATTGCTGGGCGCGCCGCCCTGCTTCGCGGGCACCGGCTCGCGCTACTGCGATCCCTTTGCAAACGAGCAAGCCCTGTTCACGATCACGCCCCAAAATCTCGGGCAGCACAAGGACCGGCTCAGCGAAGGGCAACAGGCGATGTTCGAGCAGTTTCAGGACTACGCCATGCCGGTCTATCCGAGTCGACGCACCGCCTCCGCACCGCGCTGGGTGTACGCGGCTACGCGGGCCAATGCCTTGCGCGCCGAGCTGGCGGAAAATGGAGAAGCGCTGCACGACGCCGCCACCGGCATCGCCTTTCCGATTCCGCAGAACGGTCGTGAGGTGATCTGGAATCATAGAACCCGTTATCGCGGTGTCGCACTGCGGCGCTGGAACAACCAGTTTGCGGTCACCGCCGCCGGCATCGTCAATGCCGTGAAGTTTCGCGAGGACGTGCTGTTCAACTATTCGCAGAAGGGCGCCGCGCCGGACGATCTCGATGACTGGCTGATGTTTGTCGCGCTGGTGGTCACGCAGCCGGAACGGTTGGCGGGCACGATCCTGTTGCTGCACGAGCCACTGGACCCGGAGGAGGAGGACCCTCGCGCCTGGCAGTTCAACCCCGGCCAGCGCAGCCTGCGACAGGCGACCAATATCGGCTACGACAATGCCGCGCTGGCCGCCGACCGGCTGTTGACCAACGACCAGTTCGACAGCTTCAGCGGTGCGATGGATCGCTACGACTGGAAGCTGCTGGGCAAACAGGAGCTGTTCGTGCCGTACAACAGCTATCGGCTGCACAGCGACCAGCACCGCTACAGCGAGATTCTCGGCAAGCACCACATCGAGCCGGCGCTGACGCGTTATGAACTGCATCGCGTGTGGGTGGTGGAAGCGCGGGCCAAACCGGGAATCGTGCACGTCTACGACCGGCGCGTGTTCTTCGTCGACGAGGATTCCTGGCAGATCGTGGTGGCGGACCTCTACGACCGGCGCGGCGAGCTGTGGCGCCTGCAGGAAACGCACACGATCAACCAGTACGACAAGCTCCGCATTGCGCCGGTGGCGGAGGTGGTCTACGACCTGCCGGACCGACGCTATCTGGTGCACGGACTCAACAACGAAGACCCCGAGGATCAGGACATGGACTTTGAGGCGCGCGATTTCTCGCCGGGCCGCGTGACGCGCCGCGCCAAAAAGTAGGCGGCCTACAACGAACCAGGCCGGCGCAATGCGCCGGCCTGGTTCGTGACAACTGCTCTGAAATCAGTCGCCGCGGTACGAGCGCTTGCGTTCGTGTTCCTTGAGGAACTTCTTGCGCACGCGGATCGACTGCGGCGTGATCTCCACCAGCTCATCGTCATTGATGAATTCCAGCGCCTGTTCCAGGCTCATCTTCACCGCGGGCGTCAGCAGCACGTTTTCGTCGCTGCCGGAGGCACGGACGTTGGTCAGCTTCTTGCCCTTGAGGATATTGACGACCAGATCGTTGTCACGCGAGTGGATGCCGACGATCTGGCCTTCATACACCTCGTCGCCCGGCTCGGCCATCATGCGGCCGCGATCCTGCAGGTTGAACAGCGAATAGGCCAGCGCCTTGCCCTGCTCGTTGGAGATCAGCACGCCGTTGTGGCGATTACCGACATCCGCGTCAGCCTTGGGGCCGAAGTGGTCGAAGTTGTGGGCAAGCAGGCCGGTGCCCGAGGTCATGGACATGAACTCGGTCTGGAAGCCGATCAGGCCCCGTGAGGGAATCGCGTACTCCAGGCGAACCCGGCCCTTGCCGTCCGGCACCATGTTCTGCATGCGGCCACCACGCTCGGACAAGCCCTGAATCACGCTGCCCTGGGTCGCCTCTTCCACGTCGGCGGTCAGGATTTCGAACGGTTCGTGAATTTCGCCGTCGACCTCGCGCAGGATCACCTGCGGACGCGACACCGCCAGTTCGTAGCCCTCGCGGCGCATGTTCTCGATGAGAATGCCCAGATGCAGCAGGCCGCGACCGGACACGCGGAACTTGTCCGGGTCGGCCGTGGGTTCCACGCGCAGCGCGACGTTGGTCTTGAGTTCGCGTTGCAGGCGGTCACCGATCTGGCGACTGGTGATGAACTTGCCTTCCTTGCCGGCGAACGGGGACTTGTTGACCTCGAAGGTCATGCTCATCGTCGGTTCGTCGACCTGCAAGGTCGGCAGGGCATCGGGTGACTTGGCGTCGCAGATCGTCTCGGAGATGCCGAGATCGTCGATGCCGGACAGCGCCACGATGTCGCCGGCCTGCGCTTCGGTCGCCTCGATCTTGTTGAGGCCGAGGAAGCCCATCACCTGCAGGATCTTGCCGTTGCGCACCGCGCCGTCGCGGCCCACCACCGAAACCTGCATGTTCGGTCGCACCTTGCCGCGCTTGATGCGGCCGGTGCCGATGATGCCGACGAAGTTGGAATACTCCAGCGAGATCACCTGCATCTGGAACGCACCGTCCGGGTCCACGTCCGGCGACGACACCTTGTCGACGATGGTCTGGAACAGCGGCGTCATGTCGCCCTCGCGCACGTTCTCGTCCTCGCCTGCATAGCCCTGCAGGGCGGAGGCGTAGATGAACGGGAAGTCGAGCTGCTCGTCGGTGGCGCCGAGCTTGTCGAACAGGTCGAACACCTGGTCGATGACCCAGTTCGGTCGCGCGCCCGGGCGGTCGATCTTGTTGATGACGACGATCGGCTTCAGGCCTAGCGCAAACGCCTTTTGCGTGACGAAGCGCGTCTGCGGCATTGGGCCGTCCACGGCGTCGACCAGCAACAGTACCGAGTCCACCATCGACAGCACACGCTCGACCTCGCCACCGAAATCGGCATGGCCCGGGGTGTCGACGATGTTGATGCGGAATTCGGTATCGTTGCGCGGGTCGGTCCAGCGCAGCGCGGTGTTCTTCGCCAGAATGGTGATGCCGCGCTCCTTTTCGAGCGCGTTGGAATCCATGATGCGTTCGCCGAGGTCCTCACGCTTGTCCAGCGTGCCGGACTGACGCAGCAGCTTGTCGACGAGAGTGGTCTTGCCATGGTCGACGTGCGCGATGATGGCGATGTTGCGTAAATTCTGAATCACGGGGACGGCTGCTCGATCAGGGGCCGGGAAACGGCGCTAGCGCGCATGGCCGGACGGCCACGCGGGTAAAAGGCGGCGGATTATACGCTCGGAAGGGTGACGCCGGTAGTGTGCAGCGCCAGGCCGCGCAATACGCACGCATCGTGCATTTCAAGCCGGTGCCCGGACAGGCACCGGCTCAGGACGTTCACGGATCGAATCATGGGACAGGGAGCGACAGCACCGCAGCTGCGCAGGCTGATCTTGGTATCGGCGCTGCTGGCCGGTTGTGCCTCCGCGCCCGCGCCCGTAGCGCGCAAGCCATCGCCCCCGCCGCCCCCGCCGCCGCCGGTTGTGAACAGCGTCGATACCGGCAGCGCGATGCGCCAGCTGCTCGAAATCAGTGGCCAGCGCAGCGTCGCGCAGCTGGCCAAGCGCGAGGCGATCTGGAACGACCCCGGTCTGCGCATTCCCCTGCCCAGAATGATGGAACGTGCCTCGCGCTATCTGACGATGCGTGGCTATTCGCAGGAACTGCAGGCCTTCCACAAGTCGATCAATCACGCTGCGGAACTGGCGATCGCCGATTTCGGTGGCCCGCTATCCGATGTGACGCTGGCGGTGCAGTGGCCGGCCGGCGGCCGCGTCGCGGGTGGCGATGTCGCCGCCACCGCCTATCTGCGCAATCAGGCGGGCGAAACCGTGCGCCGTCAGCTCAGTCCGCTGGTCGACCTCGCCCTGCGCCAGACCCAGGCGAACCGCGAATACGAAGCGCTGATACTGGGTGCCGGCGACCTCGGCGCCTTTCTCGCCGGTCCGCGCGACGATCTGTCCGCGTTCGTGGCCGATCGCGCCGTCGCTGCACTGTTCAAGACCATGGGCCGCCAGGAAGCACGGCTGCGCCGCGACAGCGACGGCGGCGGGGTCGACATCCTGCGGCGCTGGTATCAACAGAACGCACGGGCAGCGGCCTCACCGTAGCGTTTCGACTACGGAGCATTCGCGACCGGGAACGACCGGTACGCGTATTCGAAGCTGTCGTAGTACATCCGTGCAGGATCGAGCCCGGCCTCGCTGAACGCGCGTTTGCCGGCTTCGATCATCGGCGGCGGGCCGCTCATGTAAAGCTCGTGGCCGGCAATATCCGGGACATGGCGCAGCACTTCCTCGTGGACCCAGCCGCGCCCACCTTGCCAGTCTGCATCCGGCTCCGACAGCACGGGCACGTATCGCAACGATGGACAACGTTCGCTCAGCTCACGCAGCTCGGCATCGCAATACAGGTCGCGCTGCGCGCGTGCCCCCCAGAACAGCGTCATCGGCCGCGTTTCACCGCGTTGCACGCATTCCTGGAGCATCGCCCGCACCGGCGCCAGACCGGTGCCGCCGGCCATGAACACCATCGGCCGCCGCGTGTCGCCGCGGACGAAGAAGGCGCCCAGCGGCGCCTCGAAACGCAGGATCGTGCGCAGCGGCATGTCGTGCGCCACCCAGTTGGCGAAGCGGCCGCCCGGCACCACGCGCAGGTGCAGCTCGATCAACTCCGAGCCGGAGGCATTGGCGATCGAAAAGCTGCGGCGCCCGCCGTCGTCGGTCAGTACATCCAGATACTGGCCGGCAAGCCATCGCAACGGCCGTTCGCTTTGCGGCAACCGCAGGCTCAGGCCGATCACGTCATGCGTCAGCCAGCATTTTCCGATCACGCGCGCCGGCCACAGCTGTGGCCTCAAGGCCGCGAACTCACCCGGCAGATGCAGATCCAGATGCACTTCGCCCATCGGCCTGGCCAGGCAGCTCAGCGTAAAGCCAGCGTCACGTTCCGCCGGACTCAGGGCCGGGGGTTCTCCCAGGGTTTCGACCCGACCCTGCGTCACCTGGGCACGGCAGGCACCACAAGTACCGCTCTGGCAGCCGAACGGCAGGTTCAGGCCTTGGCGCTGCGCGGCGGCCAGGATGGTTTCGCCTTCGGAAACATCGAACGCGGTATCGCTGTTGGCCAGATAGACTTTGTGCATGAATCGTGCAATCACTCTGTCGGAAAAGGCATTGATCGTCGGTTGCGGCGACATCGGCCAGCGCGTCGCTCGGCGGCTTCTGGAGTGCGGCGTCGAGGTTAGCGGAGTGGTTTCTTCCGAGCCAGGCGCGATCCGGTTGGCCGGACACGGCGTTCCCGCGCTGGCATACGACCTCGACCGCCCCGCGACACCGCCCCAGGCCCCGCTGCTGTTCTGGTTCGCGCCACCGCCCAAGGCCGGCCTCAGCGACCCGCGCCTGCGCAACTGGCTGGCCGCGGCACGCGGTATCGAGCGCATCGTCTACATCTCGACGTCCGGCGTCTATGGCGATTGCGAAGGACGCTGGATCGACGAGGACGAACCGTTCAAGCCCCAGACCGATCGAGCGCGGCGCCGGGTCGATGCCGAGAACGCGCTGGCCGAGTGGCGCGCCCGCGGGGGCGAGACCGTCGTGCTGCGCGTCCCCGGCATTTACGGACCGGGCCGGCTGCCGGAACGGCGCCTGCGCCAAGGCTTGCCGGTGATCGACCCGGCCGAAAGCCCGTACAGCAACCGCATCCATTCGGAAGATCTCGCCACAGCCGCCTGCGCGGCGGCGCAGTGCGGTATCGACGGCGCGGCGTACAACATTGCCGACGGCCGTCCCAGCCCGATGGCGGACTACTTCCTGCGCTGCGCGACGCGGCTGGGCCTGCCGCCGCCGCCGATAATCCCGATGGCACAGGCACGGCGGGCGCTGACGCCGGCGATGCTGTCGTTTCTGGAAGAGTCCAAACGATTACGGATCGACCGCATGCGCGAGCAGCTGGGCGTGGTACTGCGGTATCCGAGCCTGCGCGAAGGACTCGCGGACTGCGTCTGAAAGCGCTTGGTTCAAGCGCGGCTCAGGCACCCCGCGTGATACTCGGGCCCGCTGCCTGGCCAATGGCCAGCATTGATACGGCGTAAAGCCGCCAAGACCCGCAAGGAGACGATTCGGATGAGCATGATGCAGGAATTCAAGACTTTCGCGATGCGCGGAAACGTCATCGACATGGCGGTTGGTATCGTCATCGGCGGCGCCTTCGGCAAAATCGTCTCCTCACTGGTGGCCGACGTGATCATGCCGCCGCTGGGCATGCTGATCGCCGGCGTTCCGTTCAAGAATCTGGCCGTGGTGCTCAAACAAGCCACCGAGGACGCACCTGAAGTGGCGATCCGCTACGGGCAGTTCATCCTCACGATCGTCGATTTCATCATCATCGCCTTCGTGATCTTCATGGTGGTCAAGGGCATCAATACGGTTCGCCGCAAGGAAGAGGCCAAGCCTGCACCGCCACCGCCGCCGCCGGCCCCGAGCAAGGAAGAAGTGTTGCTCGGCGAAATCCGCGACCTGCTGAAGACGCGCCAGTAAATCCAGGCTCAAGCCCGACGGTCGATGCACCGGATTCCGGCGTAGTCCCTGCCCTACGCCGGAATCCGAAATGTCCGACACAGTTTGTCGCTCTATCCCCCATCTACGGGATTGTCGTGCCGCCGCGACACGACTATCGTTTCGACCTGATACGCCGGGGCGTTTAAGGAGGGGAACGATGAACATGGACCGTGAAATCGGCAAGATCGTGCTGCATGTGCAGAATCTGCTGCGGCAAATCCAGCAGGAAGGCGATGTGGAAGCCCTTGCCGCGCTCGAAGCCACTCTGCAGATCGCCACCACCAAGTTGCGCAACGCCAAGCGCAGCATGCGCGGCAAACTCACACCGCTACGCGTGGCCTGCTGATCGCCACCACATAGGTAAGCCGCGCGACACACGTTCTACAATCGGGCTCCATTTTCTCGCCCGAGCCACAATGCGCGCAGTGCTTCTGGATGCCGGCAGCCTCGGCCACGATGTGGACCTGGGCCCGATCCGGCAACAAGTCGACTCACTGGACATTCACGACGCCACATCGGCCGATCAGCTGATCGAGCGCCTGCAAGGCGCCGAAGTGGCGCTCAGCAACAAAGTGGTGATCGACGCGCAGGCAATCGACGCACTGCCGTCGCTGCGCCTGATCTGCGTACTGGCCACCGGCACCAACAACATCGACCGTGCCGCCGCGCAGGCGCGTGGCATTGAGGTCGCCAACGTCGAAGCCTACGGCACCGCCAGCGTCGCCCAGCACTGCCTGATGATGATGCTGGCGCTGGCCACGCAGCTGCCGCGCTACCGGCGCGATGTCGCCGAGGGCCGGTGGCAGACCAGCGAGCGCTTCTGTCTGATGGATCACCGCGTGTTGCAACTGGCCGGCAAGCATCTGGTCATCGTCGGTTCCGGCGCGCTCGGTCAGGCGGTCGCCCGACTGGCGCGGGCCTTTGAAATGCGCGTCAGTTTCTGTGCCCGTCCCGGCAAGGAATCGCAGGATTCGCGTCCACCACTGGCCGCCCTGATCGAACAGACCGACGTGCTGAGCCTGCATTGCCCGCTGACCGAGGCGACTTATCATCTGGTCGACGCATCGCTGCTGGCGCGCATCAAGCCCGGCGCCCTGCTGTTGAACTGCGCACGCGGCGGACTCATCGACGAACTCGCGGCGCTCGATGCCTTGCGCAGCGGTCGTCTCGGCGGTCTCGGCGTGGACAGTCTGCCGCAGGAGCCACCGGTGGACGGGCACGCGCTGATCGAGGCTCTGCACGAACCGCTGAACCTGCTGGTGACGCCGCACAGTGCCTGGATCACACCGGAAGCGCGCCAGAACATGGTGAACCTGAGCGCGCAGAACCTGCGTCGCTTCCGCGAAGCGTTGCGTTAAGCCTCCATTCCCAGCCGCTTCATAGACTGTCTGTCGGTTTATAGCGACAGGCACACCCGCTTGAACAAACCATGTGCGTTGTTGATCTACAACCCGCACGCCCGCAACGGCGGCAACAATCTGGACACCGGCGTCAAGCTACTGCGCCGGCATGGGATCGAGGTCCTGGAAGCCACGCCGTCGAGCGCCAGCGAGCTGGCCGAGTTGTGCGAGCAGCATCGTGGACGTATCGATCGCGTGATCGCTGCGGGCGGAGACGGCACGGTCAATCTGGCGCTCAACGGAATCTTCGGGCTCGACCTGCCGTTGGGCGTGGTGCCCATGGGCACCGCCAACGACTTCGCCAGAACCCTGGAACTGCCCAGCATGATCGAGGACGCTTTCGCGCAGATTTCGGAGGGGCGAACCGTCAGCGTCGATGTCGGAGAAGTCAACGGACACTACTTCCTCAATGTGGCGCATATCGGCTTCGGCGTAGCGGTTTCGCACCACCTCGATTCGGGCCTGAAGCGCTGGCTGGGTCCGCTGAGTTACCTGATCGCCGCCACCAGCGCGCTACGGGTGTTGCGGCGCTTTCATGTCACGCTGCGCTTCAACGGTCAGCGCATGACGATGAAAACCGTGCAGGTCGCGGTCGGCAATGGCGTGTTCTACGGCGGCGGCACGCCGGTTGCCGAAAACGCGCGCATCGACGATGCCGGGCTCGACCTCTGCGTGGTGCCGCCGCAACCCTGGTGGCGCTGGCTCAAGGTGGCGCTCGCCCTGCGCACCGGTTCCACCCACAAGCTGGTGGACGTATTCACGCAGCGCGTCCGCGCGGTGGAAATCGACACCACACGCCCGCATACGATCACCGCAGACGGCGAGATCATCGGCAAGTCGCCGGCGCGCTTCGTTTGCCATCCAGCAGCCTTGCGGGTGTTCGCGTCGCAGACCCTGCCCGACAAGCGTATCGATCAGGAGGCGGCCTGAAACGAGCAGCCAGGGACCGTTCGGCCGCCGTTGTACCGCCGCCGATCCTGTGCGTCCTGTTCGGCGCCGTCAGCAGCGATCAGATTGTCATCCAAGCGTCATTCGCGAACGAACCCGAGGTTCGCGCGCAGACATGGAGGGCACCGCAATGACCGACTACATTTTGCTGACAGCACTGATCATCGTAGGCATCACTGCCTTTCTCGACGGACGTTTGCTATACCGACTCAACCGCCGCTGTGTTCATGCCCGCGAGGGCCGCAACGCCGATAACCGCCTGTTGCGCTGGTACGCGCAAGGCTTCGATCAGCCTTTGCGGTTGGCGCGCTGGCTGGTTCGGATCAACGCCCTGCTGCTGGCAGCGGCGCTGCTGCTGCAAAGCGACCCGGTATTGGTCGCCAGCGCCGCAGTGATGCTGATCCTTGGCGTGTATGAACTGCAGTCCGGATCCAGCGTGGCGCGTCGCCACCTGGAGACCATCAATGTCCAGCAGCCGCCGCCTGCCTCCCGCTGAGCATTCTCTTACCGCGTCGCGCGCTTGGTTCGCGCCGCCGCTACTGAGACACTGCCGCATGTCCAAAACGGGACCGGACTGAAGCATCGTGCCGGCTCCTGAGCCTGGGAGGGGCGCGACATGAAGCTCATCATCAAAATCGGTCTGGTGCTGTGGTTCGCGCAAGCCCTGGTGATTCGCGCGGCAAATCCGCCGGCACTGATGCTGGCCGAGCGCTATGAAACCGGCGTCGATCTCGACGCCTACTGGGTTAGCGAAAAGCTCGACGGCGTACGCGGCTACTGGAGCGGCACCGAACTGCTCACGCGCGGCGGCTACCGCATCGAAGCGCCGCCCTGGTTCACGCAAGGCTGGCCGTCGCAGCCGCTGGACGGCGAGCTGTGGATGGGCCGCGCGCGCTTCGCCGAACTCAGCGGCACCGTACGGCGCACCACACCGGACGAAGCCGCCTGGCGTGAGCTCAAGTTCATGGTCTTCGACCTGCCGGCTCATCCCGGCACCTTCGACGAACGCCTGGCCGCGCTGCGCGAATTGATACCGACGCTGCAGATTCCCTGGCTACGGCTGATCGAACAAAGCCATGTCGCCAATGCCGCCGAACTGGATCGACGGCTCGATCGCGTGGTCGCGGCGGGCGGCGAAGGCCTGATGCTGCATCGCGGCGCGGCGCCATATCGCGCGATTCGCAGCGACGATCTGCTCAAGCTCAAACCTTACGACGACGCCGAAGCACGCGTGGTCGGCTACGTGCCGGGCCAGGGTAAGTATCGGGGCGTGCTCGGATCGTTGGTGGTGGAACGACCGGATGGCCTGCAATTTCGTCTGGGCAGCGGCTTTTCGGACGAGCAACGTGCTGATCCGCCGGCACTGGGCAGCTGGGTGACGTATCGTTACAACGGCTTCACCGTCAACGGCGTTCCCCGTTTCGCGCGCTTCATGCGTATCCGCGACGAGATGCCGCCACCCGATCCGCCCGCCGAACCCGCTCAGCCCTGATGTCCAGCCTCATTGATCTGCATTGCCACTCCACGGCATCCGACGGTCGTCTGCGTCCCGCCGCCGTGGTGCAGGCGGCATCCGCGGCCGGCGTCCGCGTGTTGGCGTTGACCGATCATGATGGTGTCTCCGGCCTGCCCGAAGCGCAGACCGCGGCGGCCGAAGCCGGCCTGCATCTGCTGCCCGGAATCGAACTGTCGACCACCTGGAACCGTCAAGGCGTGCACATCGTCGGACTGGGTATCGACCCCGGGGCATCCGCCTTGAATGACTGCATCGCCGAAGTGCAGGCGCGCCGCCGCGACCGCGCCGAAACGATGGCGCACAAGCTTGAAGGTTTTGGCCTGAGCAATGCTCTGCAGCGTGCGCAGACCCTGGCCGAAGGTGGACTGATCACGCGCACCCATTTCGCCCGGCTGTTGGTCGAATCCGGCATCAGCCGCGATCTCGGCCGGGCGTTCAAGAATCTGCTCGGCAATGGCAAGCCTGCGGATGTGAAGATCGAATGGATCACGCTGGCCAGCGCCATCGAGGTGATCCATGCGGCCGGCGGTTGCGCGGTATTGGCCCATCCGATGAAGTACAAGCTCAGCAACACCAAGCTCCGGCAACTGTTCGCCGACTTTGCCACGCTGGGCGGCGACGCCGTCGAAGTCTGTTGCGGAAACACGCCGAGCGACGAGACGCAGTTCGCCGCCGCGCAGACGCGTCGCTTCAATCTGGCCGGATCGGTGGGCTCGGACTTTCACGACCCCGGGCAGACCTGGATCGGTCTCGGTCGCTTGCCGCCCTTGCCGGTTGACATCACGCCGGTCTGGGAACGCCTGCCCACCCAGCGCGCCGCCATCGAAGCCGCGCTGGCCTGAGCAGCGTCTAGGTCATTGCCGGGCGGTCGCAGGCTCGATCCGGAGGCCGGTGCTATCAGCCACCGCCGCATGAATTCCGGGTTGCCGCTGCGTGGGTCGTGATCACGGGACTGGGTCCAGCCAACTTCGTCCGCGCCACCGAGATCCAGGCTTTCGGTTCGGCGCCCACCGTCAACGGTGAAAGCGCCGCTGGGGGTGCCGGCGACGGTGAATCCGGTGGCGGTGCGCTGGGCGTTTTGCTGTTGCTGCCGTTCGCGGCGCTGCGATTGCTGCTGCGCCGGCGGCAGCGGCGGTAGGTGTATCGCGGCAGAGCATCAAGAAACGGGCCCGCGAGGGCCCGTTTCATTTTGGTCCGCACATTCAGTCTGCTGCAATGGCGCCGCGGGCAGACTCGCCGACGCAACCACGCTTCGACAGGGACTGCAATGACATCGACACACTGGCTGCTGCCCGCATTCATCGGCGCCGCCCTGGCCGGCTGCGGCGACATGGCGCAATTGCCGGTCGACGCCGGCACTGGGCCGGAACCCGAACTGCCACCACCGCAAGAGTCGCTGATTCCGACCGTCAACATCGCGCCGGCCAAGGGCTGGCCCGAAGGTGGCAAGCCGGATGCTGCGGCCGGTCTGCATGTCGTGGCCTTCGCCGACAAGCTCGACCATCCGCGCTGGCTTTACGTTCTGCCCAACGGCGACGTGCTGGTGGCCGAAACCAACGCACCGCCCAAGCCCGAGGACCGCAGTGGCATCAAGGGCTGGGTCATGAAGAAAGTCATGGGCCGTGCCGGTGCCGGCGTGCCCAGCGCCAATCGCATCACCCTGCTGCGCGATACCGATGGCGACGGTGTGGCCGACCAGCGCTACGCCTTTCTCGAAGGCCTCAACTCACCGTTCGGCATGGCGCTGGTGGGCAACGATTTCTATGTCGCCAACACCGACGCCGTGATGCGCTTTGCCTATGAAACCGGCGCGAACATGATTTCCGCGCCGGGCACCAAGCTGGTCGATCTGCCGGCCGGCGAGATCAATCATCACTGGACCAAGAACCTCATCGCCAGCGCCGATGGCGACAAGCTCTACGTCACCACCGGCTCCAACAGCAATGTGGCCGAGAACGGCATGGCGGTCGAGCAGGGGCGCGCCGCGATCTGGGAAGTCGATGTGGCCAGTGGCGAGCATCGCCTCTACGCGAGCGGCCTGCGCAACCCCAACGGCCTCGCCTGGGCACCGGACGGCAAGCTCTGGACCGTGGTCAACGAACGCGACGAACTCGGCAGCGATCTGGTGCCGGACTACATGACCTCCGTCGAGGACGGCGGCTTCTACGGCTGGCCCTACAGCTACTACGGTCAGCATGTGGACGAACGCGTAAAGCCGCAGAAGCCGGAGCGGGTCGCCAGCGCCCTGGTGCCGGACTACGCACTGGGCCCGCATACCGCTTCGCTGGGGCTGGAATGGTCGGACGCCGACTGGCTGCCGGCGAACTACCGCAATGGCATGTTCATCGGCCAACATGGTTCCTGGAACCGCAAACCGCGCAGCGGCTACAAGGTGATCTTCGTACCGTTCGAAGCTGCCCGTCCCGCCGGCAAGCCGGTGGACATACTGAGCGGTTTCGTCAACGATGACGGAGAGGCGCAGGGCCGGCCCGTGGGTGTGGCCCTGGACCGCCAGGGTGCATTGCTGGTCGCGGACGATGTCGGCAACATGATCTGGCGGGTCACGCCCAGCGGCGGGTAAGCTGCACGCCACTTTTCCGCTTGCTCCTGGTGGCTCTTCATGGACCGGCGCAAAGCCGGCACATCCCGGCCTCCGACCGCTGCACGCAAGCCTGCCGCCGCGCCGCGCCACGGTCTTGCGCGGGTGCTCTCCAAGCTGGGCGTGTGCTCGCGCAGCCAGGCGCAGGCCTTGATCCAGGAAGGGCGCGTACGGGTCGACGGGCGCCTGATACGCAACCCCGAACGTCCCACGGACAGTCGCAGCGAAACCATCAGCGTGGACGGCAACGCGGTACGCGCCGCGCAGCCGGTCTATCTTGCGATGAACAAGCCACGCGGGCTGGTGGTCAGCGCCGATGATGAACGCGGCCGCCAAACCGTCTATCAATTGCTCGACGATCCGGCCTTGCCCTGGCTCGGCCCGGTGGGCCGTCTGGATAAGGCCAGTGAAGGCCTGCTGCTGCTCAGCAATGACACGGTCTGGGCCGCCGGCATCACCGACCCGGTCTCGTCTTTGGAAAAGACCTACCACGTGCAGATCGCCGGGCTTCCTGACTCGGAACTGCTGCGGCAAATGTTATCCGGCGTGAACGACGGTTCGGAGGCGCTACGCGCACGTCGCGTCCAGCTGCTGCGTCAGGGTCAGCGCAACACCTGGCTCGAAGTCACGCTGGACGAAGGCCGCAACCGCCACATCCGCCGACTGTTGGCAGCGCTGGGCTTCGAGGTACTGCGTCTGCTGCGGGTATCCATCGGGTCGGTGGCGCTGGGCCAGCTGGCAAAGGGAAGCTGGCGACATCTTGAGGCTGAGGAAGTGGCCGCTCTGAAGCCGGGACAAAGCCGGGATCGGTGAGCGTCAGACCCTGAAGCCATTAGTCGCCAACCGGAATCTCACGGCCATGCCACAAGCGGCACCCCCGCAGAATGAATCTGCTGCGGCATGGCCGTTCCCCTTGTATGCTTGTTTTCGCGGTATGGATCTGCGCAAGCGGCAACTCGCCGACGCGGGTTCCGTCGACCAATAAGGGTATACAAGAAAGGCGCCGGACCCCTTGCGTGTCCGGCGCCCATATCCCCGATCTGGTTCGACTCAGGGGACTATCACCCGTATGGACTAGGGAAACAGACCCTGCACGAAACCGATGATGTTGCTGGTAATGTCACCGAGACCGCCGAGCAGACTGTCGAGCGCCTGTACCAGACCGCTCTGGACGCCTTCGTCCGGATCGCCGACCAGCAATACCTGCAGGCCTTCGGCCAACTGACCATCGGCGAACAGACCCTGCACCAGATCGCCGAGGCTTCCGTCGGATTCCAGCAGGTCGCCGAGCACGGCGACGACGTCATCGGTGACATCGCCGGTCAGGGTCTGGCTGAGCGAGCCCAGCACGCCGTCCGAGGTCAGTAGCAGATCGACCAGACCGGTCTGGTCGGAATCGTCTCCGGCGATCAGACACAGGGTTCCGAGCGGAGCCTGACAGTCGCTACTGGCGCCATCGACGAGCAGGGCCTGCACCAGACCGGGAATGCCGTCTTCGCCGAACAGGGCGACGAGCCCTTCGCCCTCCTCGTTGGGCAGCAACAGGCCGCTGAGAATATCGGCCAGGCCGCCTTCTCCGTCCTCGTCGCCCAACAGCAGCAGTTGCAGCCCTTCGCTCAACTGCCCGCTGGCGATCAGGCTTTCGACGAGGCTGGCCAGGTCGCCGTCGTTCTCTAGCATGAATGCCAGGGTATCGGTCAACGCCGAGACGTCGATCGCGCCCGCGATCGGCCCCAGCGGACCGTCTTCGGCCAGCAGCGCGTCGACCAGGCCACCGGGATGATCCGGTCCGCCGAGCACGCACAGCATGTCGCCGACCGGAACCTGGCAGTCGTTCACGTCGACGATGCTTCCAGGCGTCGGCCCCGAATCGCCGCCGACGTCCACAGTGTCGGAATCGGCTTCGCAGCCGCCCAGCCCCAACAGCAGCGCCACCGCGCCGACCGCCAGAAGTGTCTTCATTTCATTGAAAGCCATCATGATTTTTCCTGTGTTCCTTCAAGGGTGGCGTCAGTTCAGAACGCGCAGTTCGACGCGGCGATTCCGTTCGCGGCCGGCCTCGGTTTCGTTGTTGTCGCGCGGCTGGGACTCTCCGTAGCCGTGGACACTCATCTGCTCGGCCGGGATGCCGTGCTCGACGAAGTAGTCGTGCACGGCCTGGGCGCGGCCTTCGGACAGCTTCTGGTTGTATTCCTCGGAACCGAGGCTGTCGGTATGGCCGGCGACCTCGACCTGCATGTCCGGATACTTCTTGAGAATGCCGGCGGCCCAGTCGAGGATCGTTTCGGCGTCGGGACGCAGACGGGTTTCGTTGAACTCGAAGGTCACGCCCTTGAGGTCGATGATCTTCGGCAAGGCACAACCGACGCCGTCGACGCGGACCCCCGCCGCGGTGCCGGGGCATTCATCCTTGTCGTCGATGATGCCATCGCCGTCGCTGTCGAGCAGACCCGTCGGCACCTCGACCACCTTGGCCTCCTGTGGCTGCGGCGGCGGCGCTTCACGCTCCTGCAGCAGCGGCAATTCGATGCCGAGGTTGATACGGGGCTCGCCATAGCCGCTCTGGAAGTCGTCGTAGACGTAACGCAGTTCACCGCGGAAACGGATCTTGCCTCGCTTGGTGAGCGGACCGGTGACGAAACCGACGCCGGCATTGGCGAGAAACGCCCAGTCATCCTCGTCGTCGGGCAGCACGTCGTTGTAGTCGGCGGCGATACCGCCAATCAGGAACGGCGTGAAGCTGTCGCGGTCGCCAAACGAATAGGTGAGGTCGGCGCCTGCGGTGTAGCGGTAGTAGTCGACACTGATGGTCGAATCGGTTTCATAGATGTCGAAACCGCCGCTGATTTCATAGCCCCACGCAGCGTCTCCGAGGAAGCTGCCGTAGAACAGCTGCAGGCCGGAGGCGTGGTCGATGTCGTCGGCTCGATCGTCATCAGCAAAGGTGTAGCCGCCCAGTGCGCCGAGATAGCTCGACGAACCGAAGCGAGACGTGGGGTCTTCAGCCATGGCCGTAGAAGTGACGAACGCCAATACGGCGCCCGTTAGGCAGCATCCTGCTAGTTTCATGTGCGCTCCCAGCGAACAAGTTATTACGGAAGTGGTGGCTCTTTGGCCTTTCCACCGGGCGAGTATAGGCAATGATTGACTAATATTGCGCGCATAAAATTGATGAATTTTTTGGCGCCAACTGTCGCGCGCACTGCTCAGACCAAGAGAAACGCGTTGGGCCGGGTTGGCGTAATGGAATACGGGTGGACTACAATCAGACTTGGCGCCTCGCCCCGAGGCTCATAACGACCGTCGGACACGCGGTCGATTCCACTTCGGTATTGGCCGTGCCTGGGCCGCGGCGGGTTTCCACCACGGGCTCGTCGACAAACCGCCATAATTGCCGTTGTCATTTCGACAACGGTTGAATCCATGGTTGATAAGCCCGCCGGGGACCGTCCCGGTTTCACGCACTTCGGTTACGAGCAGGTTCCGGTCACGGACAAGGCCAAGCGCGTACGCGAGGTGTTTTCGTCGGTTGCGGCCAAGTACGACCTGATGAACGACCTGATGTCCATGGGCGTGCATCGCGTCTGGAAGCGTTTCGCGATCGATCTGGCCGGCGTCCGTAGCGGCGAGCGCGTGCTCGATGTGGCCGGCGGTACCGGCGATCTCACGGCGGCGTTTGCCAGGGCCGTGGGCGCGAGCGGGCTGGCGGTGCTGTCCGACATCAACGCGGCGATGCTCGAGGAGGGACGTTCGCGCCTGACCGATCGCGGCATCGTCGGCAATGTACCGGCGGTGCAAGCCAATGCGGAATGCCTGCCGTTCGCCGACAACAGCTTCGACTGCATCAGCATCGGCTTCGGCCTGCGCAATGTCACGGACAAGGATTCTGCGCTGCGTTCGATGCTGCGCACGCTCAAGCCGGGGGGCCGCCTACTGATTCTGGAGTTCTCCAAGCCGCTCAATGGGGGTTTCGCCAAACTCTACGATCAGTATTCGTTCAAGGTGCTTCCGCGCCTGGGCCGCTTCATCGCGCGCGATGAGGATTCCTATCGCTATCTGGCGGAATCGATCCGCATGCACCCCGATCAGGACACGCTCAAGGGCATGATGGAAGCAGCGGGGTTTTCGCGCGTGCAGGTCTACAACCTGACCGGTGGCGTAGTCGCGGTGCATCGCGGCTACAAGCTATGAGCGGGGCGCCCGGTCTGGCCTGCGCGGCGCTGGAAGTCGCGCTCAACCGTCATCTTCAGCTGGAACCCGAGGCCGTGGCCGAATGTGCAAAGCTGCGCGGCCGCGTGCTGGCGATCCGCATGCCGGTGACGAACTGGATCTTTCATCTGGAATTCCTCGACAACGGCCTGCGTGTGGCGCCGGAGACCGAACGCGCGCCGGATGCCACCGTATCCGGCGAACTGACGGCGGTACTGCGCCTGATCGGCCAGCAGCTGCGGGGCGAGGAAGCCCTGCCCACCGGCCTGTCGGTACAGGGTGATGCGGGACTACTGGCCCAGATGCAACGCGTGTTCGCGAAGGTCGGCTTCGACCCCGAGGAACTGGCGGCGCGTGTGCTTGGCGACGTGGCCGCGGTACGCCTGGTGCGAACGGCTAAGGGATTGTTCGGCTGGGGCCGGCAGGCGGCATCCAGCCTGTCCCTGGACACGGCGGAATACCTGCGCGAGGAAAGCCGCGATCTGGTGCACCGCGCCGACATCGAGCATTGGGGCGACGGCGTTGAGCGTTTGCGCGACGACGTGGAACGACTCGCGGCCCGCCTCGACCGGATGGATCGCAAGTTGTCGGAGCCCGCCGCATGAGGGGCGGTCGTCTCGGCCGGCTCTGGCAGATTCATCGCATCGTTCACCGCTACGGCCTGCGCGAATTTCTCGACGGCAAGCCGCGCAAGACCAGCACCCCACGCGGCGAACGCCTGCGTCTTGCGCTGCAGGAACTCGGCCCGGTGTTCATCAAATTCGGCCAGGCGCTGTCGACGCGGCCGGACATCGTGCCGGCGGACATCGCGCTGGAACTGATGAAACTGCAGGACCAGGTGCCGCCGTTTCCGGGCAGCGAGGCGCGCGCGATCATCGAACGCGCGCTCGGCAAGCCGGTTTCGGAGCTGTATGCCGAGTTCGACGAAACGCCGATGGCCTCGGCCTCGGTGGCGCAGGTTCACGCGGCGCGCCTGCATCCGGTCACCGCCGACGATCCCGGCTTCGAGGTCGTGGTCAAGGTCATTCGCCCGGGGATCGAAAAGACGATACGCGGTGACATCGCCCTCATGCGGACACTGGCCGAGCTGGCCACGCGATTCAATCAGCAAGCGGCCCGTCTGCGCCCGCGCGAGATCGTGGCCGAGTTCGAACGCATCATCCTCGACGAACTGGACCTGATGCGCGAAGGCGCCAGCTGTTCGCAGCTGCGCCGCAACTGGCTGGGCTCGCCGCTGATCTATCACCCGCTGGTGCTGTGGGACTACACCAAGCCGGACGTGCTGACGATGGAGCGCATCCACGGCGTTTCGATTCGGGAGCTTGCCTATCTGCGTGAACTGGGCGTGGACTTCAAGAAGCTGTCCGAACGTGGCGTCGAGATCTTCTTCAAACAGGTATTTCGCGACAATTTCTTTCACGCGGACATGCATCCCGGCAACATCATCGTCGATGCCTCGGACCCGAAGGATCCGCGCTATCTGGCGATCGACTTCGGCATCGTCGGCACGCTGGCGCCCTCGGATCAGCGCTATCTGGCCGAGAACTTCCTGGCCTTCTTCAATCGCGACTACCGGCGCATCGCCGAGCTGCATCTGGAATCGGGCTGGATCCCGTCGAGCACGCGTGTCGAGGATTTCGAGGCGGCGATCCGCACCATCAGCGAACCGATCTTCGGTCGGCCGATCAAGGACATCTCCTTCGGCTTTTTCCTGATGCGGCTGTTCCAGGTGGCGCGACGCTTCGACTATCAGGTGCAGCCGCAACTGGTGTTGCTGCAGAAGACCCTGTTGCAGGTCGAAGGCCTGGGTCGTCAGCTCGACCCGGAACTGGACCTGTGGAAATCGGCCAAGCCGATCATGGACGAGTGGATGCGCAACCGCCTGGGCCCGGCCGGCATGCTCGAACGCGCGCGCGCGCAGCTGCCGACGCTCGCCGAAGTGCTGCCGGAGCTGGCGACCCGTGCCCTGAAACAGCTCGATGGCAGCGATGCACAGCGTACCCAGCTCGCGCTGTTGGCACTGCATGCGCAGATGCGGGAAGGGCAGCGTGCGCTGCGTCAGGCCGTCGTCGGCACCGGCCTGATCATCGCGGCGGCGATCGGCTTCGCCTGCGCGGTCACGCCGTGGATCAGCGCGCCAGTCGCGGCGGCGGGGCTGCTGATGGGGTGGCGGAGCCGGCGTCGGCCTTGATCAGCGGCTCGGCCGGCCTCGTCTGCAAGCCGTTCTGTTCACGGATCAGTTCGCCGGGCGAAACCAGGCGCACACCGTAGTCGGCAAGCCGCGGCAGCTCCGCCTCAAGCACCGACAGGGTCTGCGGGTGCGGATGGCCGATCGCCAGCGCCGTGCCCTTCTTGTAGGCGCGTGCAATGAGGCGATGAAACTGGCGATGCGCGGCTTCGAGGCCCGGCGCATCGTCCAGAAACACATCACGCTGCGTGCTGGGCACACCGGCACTGCGCGCCGTGCCATAGGCCACGCTCATCGAGGTGGTCTTGCTGTCGACAAAGTACAGACCGCCGAGCGCGCTGATTTCCGACATCAACCAGTTCATCTCGCGACGGCTGGCTGTGACCAGGCTGCCCTGATGATTGTTGATGCCGTCGACATCGGGCAGGAACAGCATGGCGTCACGGAAACGCCGCGCCAGCGCGGCACGGTCATCATCGATGCGGATCGCAGCCGGATGCAGCACGCCGCTCTGCGCTTCCAGCGGCAGGTGCAGCAGCACTTCGGAACCCTTGTCGCGCGCCAGCGCGGCCTGCTCCACGCCGTAAGGCGTGAACGGCAGCACCGCGTAAGCCAGCGCCCCGGGCAGAGCCAGCGCACGCAGGCCATCGGCGCGGCGGTAGCCGATGTCGTCGATGATGATGGCGATCGCCGGTTCGGCCTGGCCGCTCGGCGCGAACAGCACGCCGAGCAGCGTCAAGGTGGCCAGCAGGCTTGCCCGCAGCTCGAGTTGCCCCCGCACTCGAAGCCCCGCTGACGGTCAGCGACGGCCGGAGATAACCAGACCCTTGAGCAGGTTCAGCGATTCGTACAGCGCGTAGTCGTTCTCGGCGAGGGCTTTGAGGTCCTCGGGTGAATCGACGGCGGGCTTGGCTTCATCGGCCGCTCCGTCGTTCTCGGCGTCCTCGCTGTCCGGATTTTCGAGATGGCGCGACAGATCGGCCTCAGTGATCGGCGTCAGATCGTTGTCCTCGACCTCGCTGACCTTGAGCGGACGGATCTTGATGTCCGGCTCGATACCTTCGGCCTGGATCGAGCGGCCGGACGGCGTGTAGTAACGCGCCGTGGTCAGTTTGATCGCGGAATCGTTCTGCAGCGGAAGGATGGTCTGCACCGAACCCTTGCCGAAGGTCTTGGCGCCCACCAGCACGGCGCGGTGCTGGTCCTGCAAGGCGCCAGCGACGATTTCGGAAGCCGATGCGGAGCCGGTATTGACCATCACCACCAGCGGCTTGCCGCCGAGGGCGTCGCCCGCGGTGGCGTTGAATTCGCGGCCGGCATCAGCCTCACGGCCCTTGATCGAGACGATCGAGCCTGAGTCCAGGAAGGTATCCGACACTTCGACGGCCGCGTTGAGCACACCGCCCGGATTGTTGCGCAGGTCCAGAATCAGGCCTTCAAGTTCGCCGCCGGCTTCCTTCTGCAACTTCTTGATCTCGGTGCCCAGGGTCTGCCCGGTGTTGGACGCGAAGGTGCTGATGCGCACGTAGCCGAGCTTGCCTTCGAGCATGCGGCTGCGCACGCTGGACACCTTGATGATGTCGCGCGTCAGTTCCACGTTCAGCGGCTGCGGTTCGGTCTGGCGGACCACCATCAGCTTGATCTTGGTACCGGGGTCGCCGCGCATTTTCTTCACCGCGTCGGTCAGCGACAGACCCTTGACCGGCGCATCGTCGATCTTGACGATGAGATCGCCTGGCTGGATGCCGGCACGCGCGGCGGGGGTTTCATCGATCGGCGCGACCACGCGCACGAAGCCGTCCTGCATCTGCACTTCGATGCCGAGGCCGCCGAACTTGCCCGAGGTGGAGATCGTGATCTCGCGGAATTCCTCCGCGTCCAGATAGGCCGAATGCGGGTCGAGTCCGTCGAGCATGCCGCGAATGGCGCTTTCGAACAGTTGCTCGTCGCTCACTTCTTCAACGTAGTCCGCCTTCACGCGATTGAGGATCTCGACGAAGGTCTGCAGATCCTTGACCGGCAGCGAGCCCATCTCGTCCGACATCTGCACGGCGGCCTGGCGGTCGGCCCACACGCCGTGCGTGAGTGCCACCGACAAGCCGAGGAACATGCCCGCGGCAACGGCGAGCGGCGTGCGTACTGATCGGATCATCTGGTTTACGACTCCGGAAAACAATGGAATTTCTAGCTGCGAAACGGGTTTCGTGCGAGCGTAGCACATCGCAGGCGGGCCACAGACGTCGGCATGGCCGCCCTTGGACCGGCCTTTCCACGGCGAGTTCAGCGCGCGATGCGCGGCTTCATTTTCCCAGCCAGCTTTGCGGATCGACCGGGTCGGAACCCTTGCGAATCTCGAAGTACAGACCGGGGCGTTCCTGGCCACCGGTGGCACCGACCTGGGCGATGGTCTCGCCGGCGCGCACCGTTTCTCCGGCGGCCTTGTCGACCGAGGCATTGTGGCCATACAGGGTGAAGTAGCCCTTGCCATGCTCGATCACGAGTATCAGTCCGTAACGATGCATCCAGCCGACATAGGCGACGCGCCCGGCGGATACGGCGCGGACCGGCGCTTTTTCGTCAGCGGCGATCCAGACGCCGTTCCATTTGAGCTTGCCATCGGCCTTGGATTGCCCGAAACGGGCCAGCAGCTTGCCGCGCACCGGCCACGGCAACTCACCGCGCTGTTCGGCGAACGGCCGATTGTCCGACGGAAAATCGGGCGGGACATCCGCCAGTGCGTCCTGCAGCGATTCGATGAGCTTGCGCAGTTCGCGCTCGTCGGCCTGGAGTTGCGACAGTTCCTGTCCCCGGCTGCGCAGCTTCGATTCCAGGGCCGCCAGTTCATTGGCGCTTTCCAGTCGACGCCGGTCCAGCTCGGACACGCGCGACTGCTGTTCGTCACGCAAGGCGGTCAGGGTTTCGAGTTCGCCGACCAGCGTGGCCTTGAGGTCGAGCAGGACCTGCAGTTGCTGACGGATCGTGGCGATACGCGCGGCACGGGCGCGATTGAGATAGTCGAACCAGGTGCTCACCCGTGACAGTTCGGCCGGATCTTCCTGATTGAGTAGGAGCCGCGTCTGCGCCTGCCCACCGAGCTGATAGGCAAGCCGGACCTGCTGGCCCAATGCGTGGCGCTGCTCGGCCAGACGCTGCGTTTCGTGGTGCTGACGATCGCGGATCGCCTCGACCTTGTCGGATTGGGTCTGCACCCGCGCCCGGATTTCGTTCAGCTCGGCGGTTGCCGCCGCCACTTCGCGCTGCGCTGCCCGCAATTCGCGCGCTTCACTGTCGCGGTTACCGCGATCGCGCGCCAGCGTCTTTTCGACCTCGGCGATGCGGCGCTGCACCTTGCCGAGCTCCGCGGCACGCTCGGAAAGGCCCTGGGGATCCTGGGCATTCGCACCCCAGCCGGCACCGAGGCCAATCATCAGGGCAAGCAGCAGAGCGGGGTTTCGGCGGCGCATCATGCGGTCGCGAATCGGGCCGGGGGCCAAAAAGGTTACAATCATAGGCCACTTTCGGCTCCGCACTGCGCACTTTCCACGATGGATCTATCCTTGCCGTCGCTGCTTCAATTCGTCGGCGACCACCCTTTCCTGTTCACGGCTCTGGCCGTTGCGGTGGCTGCCCTGGTCGCCAATGAAGCACTGGCACAACTCGGCGGCGAGAAGCGCCTGCCGGCCGGCGCGGCAGTGCGCCTGATCAACGATCAGGATGCGGCGATCGTCGATGTACGGGCGCCAGGCGACTTCAAGCGTGGCCACATCATCAACGCCATCAACATCCCGGCGGCCAAGCTCAAGGATCGCATCAAGGAACTGCCCAAGAACAAGGAACGCCCGGTGATCGTCTATTGCGCGATCGGTACTACGGCTCCATCCGTTGCCTCCGAACTCAAAAAACTCGGCTACGGCACGGCGTTTGCTCTGAAGGGTGGAATCAGCGGCTGGCAGACCGACGGACTGCCGGTCACGAGCAAGTAGACGCAAGCCGGGGCGATCAGCGAAGGGTAGGTTCGATGAGCAAGATACAGATGTACACAACACGGGTCTGCCCGTACTGCATGATGGCCAAGCGCCTGCTGCAGTCCAAGGGCGTCTCGATCGAGGAAATCAGGGTCGACGAGGATTCGGCACGACGCGACGAAATGCTCGCGCGTACCGGCGGGCGCCGCACGGTGCCGCAGATCTTCGTCGGCGATACCCATGTCGGGGGCTTTGACGATCTGTCCGCCCTCGACCATCAAGGCGGGCTCGATCCACTGCTCGCCGCAGTCAAAGGTCCATAGAGTTCATGAGCAACGAAGAATCCAAGCAGGTGCTGCTGCAGAAGATCTACCTCAAGGATGCCTCGGTCGAGATTCCGCTGGCACCGGCGGTCTTCACCCGGCAGTGGCAGCCGCAGGTGGATGTGCAGCTGCAGACCGCAGCCAAGCCGATGAACGATGAAAGCGTCGAGGTCGTGCTGTCGGTCACCGTCACCACCAAACTCGGTGATGACACCGCATTTCTGATTGAGGTCCACCAAGCCGGCCTGTTCGCGGTTCGTGGTTTCGACAAGGACAGCGAAGAGCGGCGCGCCGTACTCGGCGCCTACTGCCCCAATCTGCTGTTCCCGTTCGCCCGAGAAGCGGTCGCCGATCTGGTGCAGCGCGCCGGCTTCCCGCAGCTGCTGCTGCAGCCGGTGAACTTCGACGCGCTTTATCTGGAACACCGCAAACGTGCTGCCGCCGAGCCCGGCGCCGAGACAACGCCTGCTGCTGCGGACGGTGTTGCACGCGCACACTGAAACGGAAGACTGTATGAGCGATGCCCCCCTGTTCAAACGCATCGCGGTGATCGGTGCCGGCTCCTACGGCACCTCGCTGGCGATCCATCTGGCCCGACGTGGCGTCGGGATCGTCCTGTGGGGCCGCAACGGCGAATCCTTGCTTGCGATGGGCAAGGCGCGCGAGAACGAGGATTATCTGCCGGGCTGCAAATTTCCCGTCGGACTGGAGGTCGAGCCCTCTCTGGCCAAGGCGGTCGCGGGCGCCGAGCACGTATTGCTGGCGGTGCCCAGTCACGCGCTGGGCGATGTGACGCGTGAAATCAAGCCGCTGCTGCGCGAGTCTCAGGGCATCATCAGCGCCTGCAAGGGCCTGGAGCCCGAAACCGGCCGCCTGGTTCATGAAGTGATCGGCGAGGGCGCCGGCCGTACGCGCCGGCTCGCCGTGATTTCCGGACCGACCTTTGCCAAGGAAGTCGGGCAGGGCCTTCCCACCGCCGTGACCGTGGCGTCCACCGACGTCGACTTCGGCGAAGCCGTGGTCAACGCCCTGCACTTCGGCGGCTTCCGCGCCTACTACGTGCCGGATGTCGTCGGCGTGGAAATTGGCGGCGCCGTCAAGAACGTGCTGGCGATCGGCGTCGGCATCGCCGACGGCCTGGGCCTGGGCGCGAATACCCGTGCCGCCCTCATCACGCGCGGCCTGGCGGAGATCATGCGCCTGGGCGAGGCGCTCGGCGGCGAGCGCGACACCTTCATGGGCCTGGCCGGCCTCGGCGATCTGGTGCTGACCTGCACCGACGATCAATCACGCAACCGACGCACCGGTCTGTTGCTGGCCAAGGGCAAGACCCTGGACGAGGCGCAGGCCGAAATCCGTCAGGTGGTCGAAGGCGTGCGCGTTGCGCCGGAGGTACTGCGTCTGGCGCAACGCTACAACGTGGACATGCCGATCACGCATCAGGTTGTGGAAGTTCTGGCCGGACGCACCACGCCGCTGGATGCGCTGCGCACGCTGGCAACGCGTCCTCCGCGTCACGAAAGCGAGTAAGGCTTCTTCTGGGGCATTTTCTGGGGCTGGTGCTGGAGGGTGCGCTGGCGGCGTCCGGCCCGGTTGCATGCTGCTTCATCTTCGGGACAGCGCTGTCCGTATAATGACTGTTTTGTTTCAGTCAGGCGGCGTCATTGCGACACCGACGCACGAGAAACGACAGTCGGGCATGAATTCCCGGAGGTGACCATCGGTGTCGATTTCGACCTACGAATCGCGATCGGAATACGCGGAAGTTCGCGGCTTCGACGTAATCAATCTGCGGATATTGAGTATCGCCCTGCTGGTGTATGCACTGGGCCTGACGGCACTGGTGCTGATACTCAGCCCCGAACAGAAACAGACCGTGTTCTCCGAGCGTGGTCCGTTCGAAATGCTCAGCATTCCCTTGTGGCTGATGCTGGCAGCGTGGTGTTTCGACTTCGCACACGAGATCAGGAAGCCGCTGGTGGTCTGCGGCCTGCTGGCTCTGTTCGCCGCCGCGCGCGAAGCGGACTGGCACAAGGCCTTCACCGCCGACAGCATTTTCAAGAGCAATTACTATTTCGATTCGCCGGCACCGCTGACGGAAAAAGTGCCTGCCGGCATGGTCGCGCTGTTCGCCTTCGCCCTGATTTTCTACTGGCTGTACCTCGGTATCCGCTTTCTGCGCAGCGGCAATGCCCTGCAGCATCAGTGGATGCAAACGCTGGTGCTGGGTACGGTCACGGTGTTCGCTTCGAAGATACTGGATCGAATGATTTCCTGGGCGCACGACTGGTTTGGCTTGGAGATCACGGGCCTGCTGGGCCGCTTCATCGGGGCCTACGAAGAAGGCTTTGAAATGAGCTTGCCGATCATTTTCGGGATCGCGCTGATCCAGTATCGGCGCGCGGCCATGGCGACGCGATCGCGACGCGCGGCGGTGCTGAACGCCTGAAGCGGCAAGCCGGGCGATAAGGCTCGGGAACGATTCGCGGGAACCATCGAGGATCTGCCGGGTCTTGATTCAGACCCGTCAGGCCGTATCGGACAGCCTGACATCCGCCCAGGCCGCGATGGCCCGGTGTCAGCGCCTTCGGGGAATTGTCTTGCGGATCGTCCTTGTACTGCACAGCCATATCGTGGGTGGCATCGAACGGCATGCCTTGAGCCTGATGCAGGGGCTACGTGAGCGCGGCCACGAAGTGGCCTTCGCCGGCCCGCTGGATGGGTGGCTGGGGCGCGCAGCGATCGCGCAGGATTTCACCGTCCTGCATTTGCCGATGCGCGGCTATTACGACCTGCCTTCGCTGATCCGTCTGGTGCGATTCGCCCGGCACTATCGGGCCGAGCTGCTGCACGGTCATTCCCAACGCGGTTCGCACTATGCGGGTTGGGCGGCACGCCTGTGCGGCCTGCCCAGTCTGGCGACTGCGCACTCACCGAAGTCCTGGAAGTACTTCGGTGTCGCGAACCGCATCATCGCCGTGTCCGTATCGGTACGTGACATGCTGGTGCGGCGCGGTCGAGCGCTCGCGCGGATCGAGGTCGTCTACAACGGCGTGCCCGATCTCGTGCGCGAACCCGGCATGGATCGCCCAGGCCTGCGCGCGCAGCTCGGTCTGCCCGAGGACGCCTTCGCCGGCCTGATCGTGGCCCGGCTCGTTCGGCAGAAGGGCCAGGATCTGGCGGCACGACTGCTGGCCGAACATCCACGCTTGTCGCGACTGCGCATTCTCATCGCCGGCGATGACCGGGGCGACTGGGCGGACTACGTCAAGGACCTCGCCACGGACAGCGGCGTGCGTTCGCGCCTGCATTTCATCGGCGAGCGCAGCGACATCGGCGCGCTCATGAGAGCGGCGGACTTCGTCTTCGCGCCGTCGCGCCAGGAAGCCTTCGGCCTGACGCTGGCCGAAGCCGGCGCCATGTCTCGCCCCGTTATCGCCACGTCGGTCGACGGCATCCCGGAAGTCGTCGTCGATGGGCACAGCGGTCTGTTGGTGCCGGTCGACGATGTCGCGGCGATGGCCGCCGCGGTGGAGCGCCTGATGCTGGACGCCGCACTGCGACGCCGACTGGGCGAGGCCGGGCGCCGACGCTACGAGACGCACTTCACCGTCGGCGCCATGGTCGACAACACACTCAGCGTCTATGCGCGGGTCTGTGCGACGGGGCGCGGCACGGCGCCGGCTCCGCGCTGGCTGGCGTGGATCGGCAACCCGAGAATCGTGGCCACCTCGGTGAAGTACGCCTCGCTGATGTTCGCGGTCGCCGAAAGTCTGGTTCAGTAGTCAGTCGAGCGAATCGCCGCCGAGCTGGAGCAGGGCCTGGAATACCGCCACGGCCACGGCGTTCGACAAGTTGAGGCTGCGCGAACCGGTCCGCATGGGTATGCGCAGGCAGGCATCCGCCGCATCCAGCACCTCCGGCGGGAGGCCGCGTGACTCCGGACCGAACAACAGCAGATCATCGGGCGCGTAGTCAAAACGATCGAAGCGCTGCTGCGCCTTGGTGGTGAAGGCCACCATCCGCGCCTGCGGCCGTGCCGCTTTCAGGGCCTTGAAATCCTCGTGTTCGGCGACCTGTGCATATTCGTGATAGTCGAGACCGGCGCGCCGCAACTCACGGTCCTCCATGCGAAATCCAAGCGGATGAACCAGGTGCAGTCCGGCGCCGGTGTTCGCACACAGTCGGATCACATTGCCGGTGTTGGGCGGAATCTCGGGTTGGTACAGCGCAACCTCGATCACGGGCGCTCGCCGCTGCAGTTCCAGCACAGATCGAATCCACGATCCACGCCTTCGCCGCAATTCGGGCAGGTCCACGGCGGTGCGCCAGGAACGCCGCGTTCGTATTGCTTGAGTAGCGCGCGGCCGCGCTCATACTGCGATTCATCCTCGATCATCAGGCGTGGAAACTGATCCACCGGCAGATCGCCGCGCCCGCCCCAGGCGAATTCGTCGAAGATATGTACGGCGATGCCATGCCCGGCAAGAAAATCCGCGGCGAGGCGCGCATCGACCGGATTGGCCGCCAGGTACAGGGTGCGCATCAGCGCACCGCCTTGGGCAGCCGGGCCTGAATTGACAGCCAGCGGAGGCGGTGCCTACGCTCGCCGGGTATTCGATGTGTCGAGGCGGGGATCAGGGACATGAAACAGTTCAAGCAGATGTGTGCAGCAGTGGCCTTGCTGGGGGCGGTGTCAGTCGCCTCGGCGCAAGACTATCAGCAAATCGAACACTCGCCGTCGGCCGGCGCCATGGCCTTCGACCTGGTCGTGGTTCGGCCGATTTCACTGGTCGGGACGGTGCTCGGTACCGGACTCTGGGTATTGCAGCTTCCGTTCAACGGTATTCAGGCCGCCGCCGACGGCGAATGGTCGAGTGCGCCGGGCGACAAGCTGGTGGTGGAACCGTTTCGCTATACGTTCACGCGGCCGCTGGGTCAGCTGGAATAAATCGCAACGCGGCGCGTTCATGAGCGGCGTGGCCATTTCGGCCACGCCGCTTTGCCTTGTCCGGAATCCAGGGATGGGCGCGCGCGGATACCCTACGGCTGGGGCAGCCCTTCGACATCCAGCAGAATCACATCGCCGAGCTTGAGCGCCCGCACGGGTTTTTCGATCGTGGACAGGTCGCCGACGATCAGCCAGGTGAGCTGGTCCGGCCTGATGATCTGCTGAGCCGCATCACGAATCTGCGACAGGGTCTGCGCTTCAGTGCGCTGCTTGATGGTGTCGACGTAATCGTCTGGCCGATCGTAGGTGACGATGCTCTGCACCGCGCCCGCGACCGCACTCAGGGTTTCGAACTTGCCGGGCAGGCTGCGCACGTCCTTGGCCTTGATCTTGTCGAGTTCCGCTTCGGTGGCCGGCTTGCTGCCGATATAGCCGCGAATCTCGCCGAGCAGTTCCTTGATCGCCGGCGCGGTCTTGTCGGTCTGCACCGGGGCGTAGAACAAGTAGGGCCGCTGACCCAGAGCCCCCGGCATGAAGCTGTAGGCGCCGTAGGCCCAGTGCTTGTCCTCGCGCAGGTTCATGTTGATGCGCGCGGTGAAGACGCCGCCCAGGATCGAGTTCATCGTCTGGATCTGCAGGCTGTTTTCGGCCTTGGACGAGGGCGCCAGCTGGCCGGCCAGAATCACGGTCTGCTGCGCACCCGGTCGATCCATCAGGAAGACCCGCGGTTTCGCCTGCGCGGCCACGTCAGGTATCGACTTGAGCGGCGCGGCCTGCGCCGGCGCGGCCCAGTCTCCCAGTGATTTCTCCAGCAGCGGCTTGAGCTCGGCCATACTCACGTCGCCGGCAACGATCAGCGTGGCCTCGTCGGGTCGTATCCAGGTCTGGTGGAAGCGGCGCAAATCGTCCGCGCTGAGCGCGGTGATGGACTCCTCGGTGCCGCTGCCGGAGAACGGCATCGCATACGGGTGGCCTTCACCGTAGAGCAAGGGCGGCAGATTGCGCAGCGCCAAGCCCATCGGCTCAGACTTCTCCTGCGCGATGCTGGCCAGCCACTGGCCGCGCAAGCGTTCCAGATCATCTTCGCGGAATGCCGGGTTGCGCACCACGTCGGCGAACAGCGCCAAGGTTTCCGGCAAGCGCGCGCGCAGCGCCGACAGGTCGGCTTCGGAGGTATCCAAGCCGCTGTCCGCGGAGAACTGTGCACCGAGATCCTCGAAGCGCTCAGCGATCTCGCGTGCCTGCAGGTCCTCGCTACCCTCGTCGAGCATCGCCATCGTGAAGCTCGCGGTGCCGAGTCCAAAGCCCGAAGCGTCGGCAGCGTAGCCGGCGTCGAACTGCAGGCGCATTTCGACCAACGGCATATCATGCCGTTCGGCGAGAACCACCTGCATGCCGTTCGACAGTTCGGCGCGTTGCAGCGCCGGGAAACTGAGGCTGGGGAAGTTGTCGACCTGCGGCGGCCCGGCACTGCGATCCAGCTCATTGGCAGCGGTTTCGAAACTCGGATACGGCGACACGGTGAGCGTGTAGTCACCCTGCGCCAGCCAGGTCTGGGCCGCCTTGCGTACCGCCTCGGGTGAAGCCTTGCGGGTCGTGTCCAGCGAGGATTCGAAGCAGGCGGGATCGCCGGTGTAGGTCTGGCAGCTCGCCAGCAGATCGGCCTTGCCGCCGAAGCCACCAATCTCCTCCGCACCGCGCACGAGACCGGCGAAGATCGAGGTCTTGGCGCGATTGAGTTCCTCGACACTGGGGCCTTGCTCGAAGAAGGTCTGCATCTCCTCGTCGAGGATTGCCTCCACACGCTTCGGATCGGCATCGCTCTTCACGTCGGCGGTGACCAGGAACAGGCTGGCCAGCTCGAACGGCTCGGCACTGACGCTGACGTTGTCGACCAGGGATTCCTCGACGACCAGACGCTGGTAGAGACGCGAGGTGCGACCGCCGCCCAGCACCTTGGCCGCCAGATCCAGAAGATCGGCGTCCTCACTGGCGAACGGCGGCACGTTCCAGGACTTGTAGATGCGCGTCTGCGCCACGCGATCCTGCATACGGTCGCGGGTGGACTCGGTGCGTGCTGCGACCCATTGTTCGCGGCGTGCGACGGGCGGTCCGGCCGGTATGTCGCCGAAGTAGCGCATCACCTTGGCCTTGGCCTGTTCCGGTGTGATGTCGCCGGCCAACACGAGGGTGGTGTTGGCCGCGCCGTAGTATTCGCCGAACCAGTTCTTCACGTCCTCCAGCGAGGCCCCATTGAGGTCTTCCATCGAACCGATGGTTTCCCAACGATAGGGATGGCCCTCCGGAAAGCTAGCGCGCTGCAAGCGTTCCCAGACCATGCCATAGGGCTGGTTCTCGCCCTGGCGCTTCTCGTTCTGCACCACGCCGCGCTGTTCGTCGAGCGTGGCCTGATCGATCGCGCCGAGCAGATGACCCATGCGGTCCGACTCCATCCACAGTGCGAGGTCGACGGCGGTGCTCGGCACGTTCTCGAAATAGTTGGTGCGGTCCAGCCAGGTGGTGCCGTTCATGCTGGTGGCGCCCACCTGTTCGAACGGCGCGAAGAACTCGCCGGGATAGTTTTCCGAACCGTTGAACATCAGGTGTTCGAACAGGTGGGCGAATCCGGTCTTGCCCGACTTCTCGTCCTTGGAACCGACGTGGTACCAGACGGACACGGCCACGATCGGCGCCTTGTGATCCTCATGCACGATCAGGGTCAGGCCATTCGGCAGCACGAACTTCTCGTAGTCGATGCTGACGCTCGGCAGGGCGAGCTCGCCGTCCTGCGTTGCCACCTTGGGCGAGTCGGTGGACACAGCGGTCGTGGCGCAGCCGTGCAGGAGGGCGGCCGCAGTCGCCGCCACGAGCATGTTCTTGCTTGAAAGCATTCGGTACTGGTCCCGATATTGGATTCGAACGAGTCTACGGCTTATCGTGCCGCCATGTCCGAGCAGACCCCATCAGCTTCCCGAAGTTCCGGCCCGCCGCCACAGATGCGTCTGCCGCGGCTCGAAGTCGATGCCCAGACGCAGCGTCTGCAAGACGTGACGTTTCTGTCGTCTCCGCACTGCGACGCGCGGCCGGTGACGATGGAGATCGACACCATCGTGATTCACGCCATCGCCCTGCCACCCGAGACCTTCGGCGGCAGCTACATCGACGACCTGTTTCTGGGACAGCTGGATTGCGATGCGCATCCCTACTTCAAAGACCTGCGCGATGTGCGCGTGTCGGCGCATCTGTGCATACGGCGCGATGGCCACATCACCCAATATGTCCCCTTCGACCAGCGCGCATGGCATGCCGGGGAATCCTGGTTCGACGGCCGTACCCGGGTCAATGATTTTTCGATCGGCGTCGAGCTCGAAGGCAGCGATACCCAGCCTTTCGAGGAGATACAGTATCGCCGGCTGGTCGAAGCCGGTGCGGCACTGATGCGCGCTCACCCGGCGATCGAACTGTCACGCGTGATCGGCCACGCCGATATCGCGCCGGCCCGCAAGACCGATCCCGGCCCGCATTTCGACTGGCCGCGATTTCTGACGCTGTTGGAGCATGCACGATGACCCTGCTCGGCATATTGCTGGCACTGGCGCTCGAACGACTGCTGTCGCAGACCCTGCCGCTGGGCCGGCCGACCCTGCCCGGCCTGCTGATCTCGCGGGCCGGAGACTCGGGGTGGCTGCAATCGCCCTGGGCGCCACCACTGCTGCTGGCGATTCCGGTGCTGCTGACCGGCTATGTCGACCTGCTGATTCACGGACCCTTGCTGCAGGCACTTTTGAGCGTCGTGATTCTGGTGCTGTGCCTGGGGCCGCGCGACCTCACCGACGATGTACGTGCGCTGATGGCTGCGCGTGAGGTTGGCGATCAGCGACGCTCAGATGCGCTGGCTCAGACCCTGCTGCACAGCGTGGAAGACTACGGGCAGCGCCGTTCCCTGCTCGGCGCCTTGTTCATTCAGTCGCACGAACGCCTGTTCGGCGTGTTGCTGTGGTTCTTCCTGCTGGGCCCGGCCGGTGCGGTTCTGTACCGCGCCGCCAGCCGGCTGCCGCGCATCTGGCATGAAACCCAGCCGGGCGGTGCGGCGGAGCTGGCCGCGATGCGGCTGCATGCGGCAGCCGCGTGGTGGACAGCACGCGTGGTGGCACTGCTGTTCGGATTGTCCGGCAGTCTCGACGACGCACTCGCGGCCTGGCGGCGCGTCGGCGAGCGGGCCACGGACTGGCGCGAACGCACCTGGGACGTGCTGGCCGGCGTGGCCGTAGCGGCGCTCAGCAGCGAACCGGAGGACGGAGACGGTCCGGCGCTGCCCTCGACCCTGGACGAAGTGCTGCGCGAAGTCCTGGCGCTGCAGAATCGCGCGTTGCTGATTCTGCTGGCGGCGTTCGCCGCATTCACGGCGGGCGGGTTCATCGTTTGAGGCGGTATCGGACCCTGTTCACTGCGCCTTTGCGCCTTTGCGCAAAGCTCGCTTTTGTTTCGTCCGTGCTGCTGTTGTCGCTACCGGTCCACGCGCAACAGCGCATCGTCACGCTGGCACCGCATCTGGCCGAACTGGTCTGCGCGCTCGGGCGCTGCGATGCGCTGGTCGGAGTGATCGCATGGACCGACTACCCGGCGCAGGCAGCGGCCAAGCCGGTCATCGGCGATGCTGCGAATCTGAACCTCGAACGACTGCTGGCGGCCAAACCCGATCTGGTGCTGGCCTGGCGCGGCGGCACCCGCGATGACACCGTGCGGCGTCTGCAGTCGCTCGGCTTGCAGGTGGTCTGGATCGACAGCGGACGGCTGGACGATATCGGGGAAGCGATACTGGATATCGGCGGCTGGATCGGCGCCGAGGATCGCGCCTGTGAACTGGAACAGGATTATCGGCAGCGCCTGCAGAGCCTGCGAGAGCACTACCAGCGACCTGTGGACGCGGATCCCTGGCGCGTGCTCTACCAGATTCAGATGCGACCGGTGTTCACGGTCAACGCGGCCTCGCCGATCAGCGAGGCCATCGAACTCTGCGGCGGCCTCAACGTCTTCGCCGATCTGCCGGCCATCGCCGCGCCGGTGGGCATGGAGTCGATCATCGCGCAAAGACCCCAGCTGATCGTCTACGGCCAGCACGAGGATGCCGCAACCGTGCGCGACTACTGGGCGCGGTTCGACGCGATTCCGGCGGTGGACGCCCAGGCCTTCGTGCGCGTCGACGCCAGCCTGCTGACGCGCCAGTCGCCGCGCATACTCGACGGCATCGAGCAGCTCTGCGTCGGCATGCGTGAGCAGATGCCGAAGGACTGAAGCCGGCCGCTCACTTCTTCTTTTTCCGTGAATGCCGCCACATGACTTCACTGCCGCCGTCGAGTCTCGCCAGCTGGCGCGCCACCGCGAACATCAAGTCGGACAAGCGGTTGAGATAGCGCGGCAGCAAGGGATTCATCGCCGGGTCCGGCACGGACCACAGTGCGCGTTCCACGCGCCGACACACCGCACGCACCACATGCGCCTGTGCGGCGGCCGGCGTACCGCCCGGCAATACGAACTCCGTGAGCGGCGGCAGAGTCTCATTGATTCGTTCGAAATCCGCTTCCAGCCGTTCCAGCGCGCCCTCACGGATCAAGGCCTGATCCGGCGCCAGGCCCGGCATCGACAGCTCGCCGCCCACGTCGAACAGATCGTTCTGCACTTCGCGCAGAATTTCTGGCAAGGGCGAGGGCAAACCCATTTCGATGAGCACGCCGAGATGGCTGTTGAGTTCATCGACCTCACCGATCGCCACGATGCGTGGATCGGTCTTGGCCAGTCTTGCGCCCGTCGCCAGGCCGGTTTCACCGGCATCGCCGGTGCGCGTCACGATCTTGGATAGTCTTTTGCCCATCGCCGCAGTGTAATTCACCGTACCGGCCGGCCACAGTCCGGCGGCAGGCTTCGGGTATGCTTTGCGCCCCGTTTTCACACCGCCTTGTCCATGTCGAACGCCACGCCGAACCCTTACCTGCAGGCTGCGCTGGACGCCGCCGACGCGGCGGCGCAGGTCATACGTGCGGCCTACGCCCAACCCTTCGACGTGCGCTACAAGCAGGACGCCAGTCCGGTCACGGAAGTCGACGAAAACGCCGAGAAGGCGATCAAGCAGGTCTTGCAGACGCGCTTTCCCGAGCACGGATTCTTCGGCGAGGAATTCGGGCGCGAGAATGCGGATGCGGACTTTCTGTGGCTGATCGATCCGATCGACGGCACCAAGTCCTTCGTGCGTCGCTATCCGGTGTTTTCGACACAAATCGCGCTGATGCATCGCGGCGAGCTGATCGTCGGGGTGTCCAGCGCGCCGTGCTGGTACGGCACGGAACGTCTGTGGGCCGCTCGCGGTGAGGGCGCCTGGTTCGCGCGTGATGACGAGGCGCCGCGTTCACTGGCAGTCAGCGCGGTGGACCGTCTCGACCGTGCGACGCTGTCCACCGGCAATCTCAAGTCCCTGGCGCAGTCCCCGGCCTGGGCGCGATTCGGCGAGCTGATTCCGCGCTTGCACCGCATTCGCGGTTACGGGGATTTCCTGCACTACCATTGGCTCGCCGACGGCAAGCTCGACGCCGTGCTCGAATCGGATCTGAACATCCTCGACATCGCCGCGCTGACCGTGATCCTGCGCGAGGCCGGTGCCGTGGTCAGTGAACTGGGCGGCGGGCCTGTGAACCTGGATACGCGCAATCTGCTGGCGGCGGTCCCGGCGCTGCATCCGGCTTTGCTGGAGGCGCTAGCCTACACCGCCGACTGAGGGCTCATTCGGGCCGCACGGTCCAGCGCGGCGACGGCGGTTCGTGTCCTTGCGCCTTGAGCCAGTCGTAGAGCGCCAGACCGGTTGCGGCCGGCCACGGCACGATGTCCGCATAGTCCTCGAGCCGGTATTCGGCCAGCTCCTCCCCGAGCACGATCTCGCCTTCGGCGCGCACGTGATAGGCGATGATCAGCTGATTCATGCGTTCGAAACCGTAGTGGCCGATGAAGCTCCCGACTTCGCCGCGCAAGCCGAGTTCTTCCTCGACTTCGCGCAGCACCGCCTCGTGCGGCACTTCATTCTTTTCGAGAAAGCCGGTGATCAGCGCGAAAAAAGGTCCGGGCCAGGCCTTGTTGCGGGCCAGCACGATCTTGCCGCGATACTCGACCACGGCCGCGACCACCGGCGTCGGGTTGTCCCAGTGCACGTAAGCGCAGTCCGGCGCCGAGCAGGCCAGGCGCGTCATCCCGCCGTGCTCCGCCGCGACCAGCGGCGTCGCGCAATCGGGGCAGAAGCTCGGTTTGTTCATACAGATGCATTCCCTCCTCGGCCGGACAGACTCCACTCGGCCGTCAGTGCCTCGGCACCCATGCCGGAGAGCTGGTCGAGCGGCGCTTCGAGTTGCGCTTCCGACAGATAGGCCATCAAGTGGGTTCCGTGTGCTGACTGTCGGCCAGCAGCAGGAAGTGTTCGACAAGCTTGATCATCAAGTCCTTCTGCACCGGCAGGCTCTCGGCCACCAGCAGAGCGAGCGCGACCAGCGTGTTGTCGTTGATCAAGCGTTCCACCGGCCGTGCCAGCAGATGCTGATTCAGGCGCAAATACCACAGGAACAGGAATGAACCGGTGCGCTTGTTGCCGTCGGCCAATGGATGGTTCTTGATAGTGAAGTACAGCAGATGCGCCGCCCGGCTGGCGACGTTCGGATAGAACAGCTCGTCGCCGAAGCCCTGCTCGATGGTAGCGATGGCGGATGCCAGCCCCTCACCGCGCACCTGGCCAAACAATTCCGTCGCTTCGCCCTTGGCCATCAATTCCGCCTTCAGTTGTGCGATGGCGGCCAGCACCTCGTCCAGCGCCAAGCCGCGCATGCCATGCTGGCGGGCGCTCTGTTCGGCCAGGCTTTGCTCGTCATAGGCTTGCAGCAGGCTCCAGCTGCGGGCGTAGTCGCCGATCACCTGCAGCACGGCGCGCCCTTCATCCAAAACAAGCGCTTGATTGGCCAGCGTGCGCGACAGCAGGCTCACCGCCTGCTCGAACTCGATGCCACGCTCGGCCAGACGGCGCTGGTTGAGCGTGTAGCCCTCCACCAGATGCTGGCGCAGCACGCCAGTGGCCCAGATGCGGAACAGCGTGGCGCGCGCCGAACTGACCCGATAGCCCACGGAAATGATGGCGTCGAGGTTGTAGTGCTTGAGCCGCCGACGCACCGTGCGGGAGCCCTCCTGTCGAACCACCGAGTAATCCTCGGTAGTTGCCAGCTCCTCCAACTCATTGTCGGCATAGATGTTTTTCAGATGCAGGCTGATATTATCCGTCGAGGTGTCGAACAAGTCCGCCATCTGGGTCTGATTCAGCCAGACGGTTTCGCCCTCCAGCCGTACCTCCACCGGCCGCTTGCCCTGCTCAAAGATAACGAGCTTGTTCATATCAGTTGCTTTGGCGCGGTGACTGGAATGTACGGGAGTTGCCATGCCGACGATCTGAACCTACCACCACCTGAGCGCTGAAGAACGCGCCCTGATCATGATCGAACGCCACAACACGCCAGCTTGCGCGCCATCGCGCGCCGCCTTGAAGCCGAGATCCGCCCCGTCGCAGCATGGCCCCAGCTTCCGCAAGCTTCGTACCCGAGGCGCTGCGGATCGTGCACCGGCCGCAGCAGATCGAGCAGCGGCAACTGCCTGGGCACTGCGACGATGATTTCATCACGGGTGCCTTTAACCACCTGGACCCTACCTCACTTTCCGATGCAGAAACTGCTGAAGATCTGTCCCAGCAGTTCGTCGCTGCCGAACCGGCCGGTGATTTGCGACAGTGCCTGTTGCGCCAAACGCAGGTCCTCGGCGGCGAGTTCGGCACCGCTGCCTGCGACCAGTGAGGCGGCGGCGGCGCGTAGCTGTTGTGCCGTCAGGCGCAGCGCTTCGACGTGACGTGCGCGCGCCGAGAACGCGCTTTCTCCGCTTTCGGCGATGCCGGCGACCTCGCGAATCGCCGAGATCAGGGCCTCGATGCCGGCGCCGCTTTGCGCGCAAATCCGCACGCCGTCTTCGAATGCCCCGGGCGCTGCGCCGCTGAGATCGCATTTGTTCCGAATTTGCAGACGCGGGCTGGCGTCCGGCAGTTTTGCCAGCAAGGCGGTATCGGCCGGGCTCTGGGTGTCGCGGTCATCCACCAGGAACAATAGGAGTTCGGCCTGCTCCACGGCGGCCCAGGCGCGGCGTATGCCTTCGCGTTCAACCGGATCGTCGGACTCGCGCAGACCGGCGGTGTCGACGATCGTCAGCGGCATACCTTCGATGGCGATGTCCTCGCGCAGCACGTCGCGCGTGGTGCCGGCGACCTCGGTGACAATCGCAGCTTCGCGGCCAGCAAGCCGGTTCAGCAGCGTGGATTTGCCGACGTTGGGCTGGCCCGCCAACACCACGACCAGGCCGTCGCGCAGGCGACTGGCGCGCTCGGCCTCGCGCAGCAACTGTGCGATCGCCGTGTCGAGTTCGGCGATGCGGTGATGCAGGCCGTCGTCCGAGAGCCAATCGATGTCTTCGTCCGAGAAATCCAGCGCGCCTTCGACGAAGACGCGGATCGCGATCAGAGCGTCGAGCAGTTCCTGCACGCGGCGCGAAAGCGCGCCTTCGAGCGAGCGCTGCGCGGCGCGCGCCGCTTGTTCGGTCTGGGCATTGATGAGATCGGCGATTGCTTCGGCCTGGGCCAGGTCGACGCGGCCATTTAGAAATGCGCGTTCGCTGAATTCGCCCGGGCGGGCGCGGCGGGCGCCGGCGCTGACAGCGGCTCGCTGCAAGGCTTCGAGCAGGACCGGCCCTCCGTGCCCCTGCAACTCAACCACGTCTTCACCGGTGAAGGAATTCGGTCCGCGAAAACACAGCACCAGACCCTGGTCGATGATCTCGCCGTCGGAGCCGCGCAGCGAGCGCAATCCGGCCTGGCGTGGGGCTGGCAAGGTGCCGGCCAGATGCTCGGCGATGGCGAAGGCATCGCCACCGGACAACCGCAGGATGCCGACCGCGCCGCGACCGGCGGCCGTGGCGACGGCGACGATGGTGTCATCGCCGCCACTCATGCGCGGCTCCGCTGTGGCCTCAGTTCGAGGCTTTGCCGAGGCCTTCCTTGTCGAGCTTGCGATTGATCAGCCATTGCTGGGTGATGCTGACGAGATTGCTGAAGAACCAGTAGAGCACCAGACCGGCCGGGAACAGCGTGAAGAAGGCGCCCATGGCGATCGGCATGGCGCTCATGATGCGCTTCTGCATCGGGTCCATGGTCATCGCATTGCCGGACAGTTTCTGCTGCGCCCACATGCTGATGCCGAACAAGACTGGCAGCACGTAGTACGGGTCCTTGGCCGAGAGGTCATTGATCCACAGCATGAAGTCGGCTTGACGCAGTTCCACCGACTGCAGCAGCACCCAGTACAGCGAAATGAACACCGGGAACTGCACCAGCATCGGCCAGCAGCCACCGAGCGGGTTGAAGCCTTCCTTCTTGTACAGATCCATCATCGCCTTTTGCTGACGCTCGCGATCGTCGCCGTAGCGCTCCTTGATGTCCTGGATCTTCGGCGCAAACTTGCGCATCTTCGCCATCGAGCGGTACTGCGCCTCGGACAGCTTGAACATCGCGCCCTTGACCAGCAAGGTCAGCAGAATGATGGCGACGCCCCAGTTTCCGGTCAGGGCGTGGAATTTCTGCAGGATCCAGAACAGAGGCTCCGAGATCGGCGTGAGCAGACCGTAATCCACCGTCAGCTCCAGACCCGGTGCGACGTTCTCCAGACCGTCCAGTGCGAAGAAGCCGGCATCCGCGTCGTCGCTGCTCGCCAGACCATGCTGCAAGGTCGGACCCGCGTAGAGCTTGCTCTCGAATACCTGTTCGCCGCCGGCCGGCACCACGTGGTAGGCGCCGATGTACTGGCCGAGATAGCCCCGCGTCTTGCTGGGGCGGGCAATGAAACGCAGTTCTTCCTTTTCCGGCGGTATCACCGCGGTGAGGAAGTAGTGCTGCATCATTGCCAGCCAACCGCCAGTCTGCTTGAGCTCGATCGGTTCCTCGGCGATGTCTTTCATCGCGGTCTTGCGGAACCGGTAATCGTTGCTGCCGGCCTTCTGCTCGTAGATACCGTAACCGCTGAAGGTTCGGACGAACGGCGGTTCCTCGCCGAGCTTGAACTCGGTGCGGTGCAGCTGCACGTACGGGCTCAGCTGCAAGGCCTGCGTGCCTGCATTGACGACCTTCTGGCTCAGGCCAATCTCATAGCTGCCACGCTGAAAGTGGTAGATCTTGGTGACGGTTACGCCCGGAGCCGGCGAGGCTTCGAGATGGACATCGACCTGATCCTGGCCTTTGCTCAAGGCGTACTCGGTCTGCGGCGCCTGATAGTCGGTGTACTGCGACACCAGCGCTTCGCCTTGTCCCAGGAGCCCGCTCTGAACGACGAAAAGACGATCACCGCGATCATCCAGCAAGGACACCGGTATGTCCTCACGCTGTTTGACCGCCGCGTACGCTTTCAGCTCCAGTCTATGCAGATCACCGCCTGCCAAGGATATTTCGCCGCGATATACGTCCGTATCGATTCGAACCCGGGCATTCCCGGCCGGCTTCACGGTCGGCGTCGAATCCGCCGGACCCTCGATACTGGGAACGTCGCCGCTCTGCGCCGGCGGTGCCGCCACATCCGAAACATCCGTTTGCGGTGTCTGCTCGGTGATGATCGACGACGGCTCGGCGTGATCCTCCTTCCAGGCCTGATAGATGAAGAACAGGATGACGCCAACGACGCAGATCAGGAAGAAACGACGATTTTCCATTGATGCAGGTGCTTTATTCGGTCGGAACCGGGTCGTGACCGCCCGGGTTCAACGGATGGCAGCGGCTGATTCGCCGCAAGGACAGCCAGCCACCACGGTACAGTCCGTAGCGGCGGATGGCTTCGATCGCGTATTGGGAACAGGTGGGGTGAAAGCGGCAGTGAGGACCCAGCAGCGGGCTGATCCACCGCTGGTAGAGACGAATCAGGCCGATCAACAAATGCCCCATCGCTCGCGTACCCGCTTCCAAAGCTGTTCGAGCTCGGCCCGCAGCTGTGCGTTCTCGGCCTGGGCCGCACCATTGCGCGCTTTGAATACGACATCGACCTGCGGCAGGCGGCTGCGATTCACGCGAAAGCTTTCGCGAATCTGACGCTTGATCCGGTTGCGGTCGACCGCATGCGGCACGGCTCGCTTGGCGATCGCCAGACCCAGCCGCGGCTCCTGTCCCGGGCAATCGCTGATCACGGCCCCGAGATGTTGTCCCGAGAACCGCTTGCCGGCCGCAAACACCGCTTTGAACTCAGCGGGCTTGCGCAGGCGGCTTTGCGGTGTGAACCGCTGCACGCGGCGCGCAGGCCTGGACTGGAAGAATCGGCTTACGGAATCAGCCGCTGACGGCCTTTGGCACGACGGCGCGCAAGCACCGAGCGACCGCCTGGGGTGCTCATACGGGCTCGAAAGCCGTGGGTGCGCTTGCGGCGCAGATTTTTCGGTTGAAAAGTGCGTTTCATGGCACTGCCCCGGTTGGGTTGGGTCAAAAAGGTCGCGGAGTTTAGCGCTTAAGCCAGGGCACGGCAAGGTCACGGTTTGGGCCAAAATTCAGGTCGGGACACGAGGTGGCAACTCGGTCGTCGGGTGCTTGTGGATAAGCGTAGCCATCAAGGATTAGACTGCTCGGCCATTCCCATGCGTGAATCGCCCCGGAGCCTGCTGTGTCGGCTGCGTTATGGAGTCATTGTCTCACGCGTCTGGAAGGCGAACTTTCGGATCGCGAACTGTCCACCTGGATCCGGCCCTTGCGTGCCGTTGCCGATGGCGAGCGCCTGCTGCTGCTCGCACCCAATCCGGTGGTGATGGCGCGCGTCAGCGAGCACTATCTGGCGGTGATTCGGCTGACAGTGTCGCGGGTCGGTGGCGACGATGCGCCACAGGTCGAACTCGCCGTTTCGGGATCCACCGAGGGTCCACAGAACAACCCGGCCCCGAGCACGGAAGATCCGTCCACCGCGCCACGTTATGTCGGCCGCGTCGATGCGCGTTACACCTTCGCCAGCTTCATCCAGGGGAAATCGAATGCGCAGGGTCGTGCCGCGGCGGAACAGGTCGCCGAGGCCCCGGGCGCCCGTTTCAATCCCTTGTTGATCTATGGTGAATCCGGTCTCGGCAAGACCCACCTGATGCACGCGATCGGGAACTTCGTGATCGACCGTAACCCAGCGGCGCGTGTGCTCTATGTGGGTGCCGAAAAATTCGTGCGCGACATGATTTCGGCGATACGCGGCGGTACAACGGAAACGTTCAAGGAAAACTACCGGTCGGTCGATGCTCTGCTCATCGACGACATTCATTTCCTGGTCGGAAAGGCCGGTTCTCAGGAAGAATTTTTTCATACTTTCAATGAGTTGCTGGACGGCCGCCAGCAAATGGTGATGACCTGCGATCGCTATCCGGCCGAACTCGACGGGCTCGACATGCGTCTCAAGTCGCGCTTCACCTGGGGCCTCACGGTGCCGGTGGAACCGCCGGAGCTGGAAACGCGGGTCGCGATCCTGCTGTCGAAGGCCGAGGGCCTGGGATTGCCGCTTCCGGAAAAGGTGGCATTCTTCGTGGCACAGCGCGTGCGGTCCAATGTGCGAGAGCTCGAAGGCGCGCTCAACCGGCTCGCCGCCAGTTCGCGCTTCCTGGGTCGCGACATCACCGAAGACTTCGCTCGTGAAACGCTCAATGACATCTTCTCGTCCTACGAGCGGATGATCACGATGGACAACATCAAGCGCACGGTGGCGAGCTATTACAAGATTCGTGTGGCCGATCTGGCATCCGTCCGGCGTAACCGTGGACTTGCCCGACCACGGCAAATGGCCATGGCGCTGTGCAAGGAACTGACACAGCACAGCCTTCCGGAAATTGGTGAATCCTTCAGCAAGGACCATACGACAGTGCTCCACGCCTGCCGCAGAATCAAGCAACTCAAAGACGAAGATATCCGCATGCGTGAGGATTGGGAGAATCTGGTTCGGCAGCTCGGTGGCTAGTTCGTACGGACGGTTTCCGCGCCTCGACCGACATAGGCTCGCAACGCCTACGGGCTAGGGATAAGCTTGGGTGCAAGGGTGTGGACAAACCGATGCACAAGTTGAATGGCCCATACGCCGCACAACTTATGCACAGCCGGTACAAGCCAAGAGCAGGCTGGCTACACACAGTTTTTGAATGAAGTAAGCCATTGTTATTTATACTTTTATTCTTGTTTTGCAGGGCAGAGGTACCAGGCTAATCATCACTGTCTTTCTTACAAGATAAAAAGATATTTATTAAGCGAACAGGAACACACATGAAGCTCGAAGTGGGGCGAAACGAATTGCTGAGTTCACTGCAATCGGTGATTGGCGTTGTCGAACGCCGGCAGACCTTGCCTGTGCTCTCCAATCTGCTTCTTGATGTCGGGGAAGAGGATCTTGTTGTTACAGGGACCGACCTGGAACTGGAAATGGTCAGTCGCGCCCGTGTACGCACAGTCCAACCCGGAAAAACCACGATTCCAGCGCGCAAGCTCTATGATATTTGCAGAGGTCTTCCTGAAGGCGCGGAGATAACGATTGACGCCAGCGCGGATAAGGCGATCCTCAAATCGGGTCGAAGTCGATTTACGCTCGCCACCCTGAGAGCGGAAGAGTTTCCAGCGTTCGGAATTGCTGAAGGTGGTCAATCACTGACCATGTCGCAGAAGGTGTTGCGGCGTTTGATTGATCGCACGCAATTCGCCATGGCGGCCCAGGACGTTCGTTACTACCTCAACGGTTTGCTTCTGCACATCAGCCCGAAGCGAGTTCGCGCCGTGGCTACGGATGGTCATCGCCTGGCAATGAGTGAAGTGATGATGGACACAGGTTTCAGCGATGACCTGCAAGTGATCCTGCCGCGCAAGACCGTGCTTGAATTGCAGCGTTTGCTCGAAAGCAGCGATGAGACCGTGCAGATGCGTATCGGCGACGGACAGTTCCAGGCTGATGTCGACACGATTCGATTGACCTCCAAGTTGATTGACGGTCGTTTTCCAGACTATGAACGTGTGGTTCCCGAAGGTGGCGACAAGCGCCTCACAGCCGATCGCGAACGCATGCGGCAGGCGCTGGGTCGAGCCGCGATTCTCGCCAACGAGAAATTTCGTGGCGTTCGACTGCAGCTCGAAGACAACAAGCTCAGCTTGCAGACCCATAACCCGGAGCACGAAGAAGCCGAGGAAGAATTGGAAGTCGACTACAGCGGTGCGCCCTTGGAGATCGGCTTCAATGTGGTTTATTTGTTGGATGCGCTGGGCGTAATGGATACCGACGATTTCATCATGGACCTTAAATCGGCCGATAGTAGCGGCCTGATTCAGGAGAGCAGCGATGGTGACAGCCGTTACGTCGTGATGCCGATGCGGCTCTGATCACCGGTCAGGCAATGTGGTTAAGTGCCCTGGCGGCTCAGAATTTCCGCTGTCTGGAGAAGTATTCGATTGAGCCGCATCCGCGGCTCAATCTTTTTGTGGGCGCCAATGCGGCCGGGAAGACCAGCCTGCTGGAAAGCACATTTGTGTTGGGACGTGCACGGTCGTTTCGCGGCTCGTCCTCTGGGGAGCTAGCCGGCCCAGCCGGTAAGCATTGGGGCGTGCGCGGCCGACTCCAGAGCGCAGATGATGGCACACCCGGTTCAGCGATGCTGATGCGCTGGCAGAACGGTCAAACGTCTATTCGCATCGATTCACATGAGGCCAAGCGAACGGAACTTGTGGAGCGCCTACCGATTCAGGTGATTGATCCAGCACAGCATCGGTTACTGGAAGACGGACCGGGCTATCGTCGGCGATACCTGGATTGGGGTGTGTTCCACGTGGAACATCGATTCTTGAATGTGTGGCGGACCTACGAACGCGCATTGCGACAACGAAACCAAGCCTTGCGACAAAGCACCAGCGACCGGCTGGTGCGCGCTTGGGACAATGACCTCATCAACTCCGCCGTGCAGGTCGCCGAGCTGCGCAACGCGTACCTCGAGCGTTTGCGGCCAATATTGAACCACCACGTAGGACGCTTGCTCGGCATTGAGCGGTGGACGGTCGAGCTCCAGCAAGGGTGGCGTCGGGAGCTCGGCTACGCAGAGGCCCTGGACGCTGGCCGCGATCGTGACCGGCGAATGCGGCAGACCGTCGAAGGTCCGCATCGCGCCGAACTTCGGATTCGCTTCGGTGAACATAGCGTTCGCAATCATGTGAGCCGCGGACAGCAAAAGATGCTGATCGCGGCATTGGTACTGGCACAGGCCGAATTGATCCGGATCGAACGTGGTGCGTCCCCGATACTGTTGATCGATGACCTCCCCGCCGAACTCGGGTCGGAGTTCCAAACTCGCTTGGTCGACGTACTCAAAACCTACGAAGGTCAGCTTTTTATTACGGCGTTGCAGATCGATCCGGGTTTGCGGGCATTGCTCGGCGGCACAATGTTCCACGTGGAACAAGGGCAGGTCCGTACCCAAGACGATTGATCGCCGGCCTGGGAACATCAAACGGTGCTTCCCGCGCTTGATCGGCGGGGGCAGGGCCGCGTGGGGTATAATCGCCGCTTTAACGCGCCCGCTTTTTATGACCTCCAACGACAACACATACGACTCTCGCAGCATCCGGGTCCTCAAGGGACTGGAAGCTGTCCGCCAGCGTCCTGGCATGTATATCGGTGATACCGATGACGGTACCGGTCTGCATCATATGGTCTTCGAGGTCGTCGATAATTCAATTGACGAGGCACTTGCCGGTTATTGCACCGAGATTCTCGTGGTCCTGCAGGCGGGGGGCAGCGTGCTGGTCACGGACAATGGTCGTGGCATTCCTGTCGATGTGCACGAGGAGGAAGGGCGATCCGCCGCGGAAGTCATCATGACGGTACTGCATGCCGGCGGTAAGTTCGGCGGCAGCGGATATAAGGTCTCCGGTGGTTTGCATGGCGTGGGTGTGTCCGTCGTCAATGCGCTTTCCGAAAATCTGCGCCTGGACATTTATCGCGACGGCTATCATCACTATCAGGAGTACCGGGAAGGCGTTCCGCTCGAGCCGATGGCAAGAGGCGAGGCGACGGACAAGCGTGGTTCGAGCGTGCGGTTCTTTCCCAGCAAGGCCGTTTTTAACAATATCGAATTCCACTACGAGATCCTGGCCCGGCGGCTACGCGAGCTGTCGTTCCTGAACTCGGGTGTTCGCATTGTTCTGCGCGACGAACGCGACGAGCCGCGGGAAGACATCTTCGAATACAAGGGTGGAATTGCGGCCTTTGTCGAATACTTGAACCGCAACAAGACGCCGGCGCACGACTCCATCATTTACGTGGACGTGGATCAGGACGGAACACGGGTCGAATGCGCGCTTCAGTGGAACGACTCCTATCAGGAAAACGTCTTCTGTTTCACGAACAACATTCCGCAGAAGGACGGCGGTTCTCATTTGACCGGCTTTCGTAATGCCCTGACGCGCACTTTGGGTGATTACCTCGAAAGCGAGGGATTGGCCAAACGCGAGAAGGTGACGATGATCGGTGAGGACACGCGTGAAGGCCTGACGGCGGTATTGTCGGTCAAGGTGCGCGATCCGAAGTTCTCGTCGCAGACCAAGGAAAAGTTGGTATCCAGCGAAGTGACGCCGATCGTCGCCAATGTGGTGACCGACAAACTCAAGGAATTTCTGCTTGAGAACCCGCGCCACGCCAAGATCATTGGTGGCAAGGTCGTCGAAGCCGCACGCGCGCGTGAAGCGGCGCGCAAAGCCAAAGAACTCAACCGACGCAAGTCCGTGCTCGATATTGCCGGACTGCCCGGCAAGCTTGCAGACTGCCAGGAGAAGGATCCGGCCAAGTCGGAACTGTTCCTGGTGGAGGGCGATTCCGCTGGTGGTTCGGCCAAGCAGGGCCGCGACCGTCATTTTCAGGCGATTCTGCCTTTGAAAGGCAAGATTCTGAACGTGGAAAAAGCACGTTTGGAAAAAATGCTGTCATCGGTCGAAGTCGGGACGCTGATCACGGCGCTGGGTTGTGGTATCGGCGCCGACGAGATGAAGCCGGAAAAGCTGCGTTATCACCGCATCATCATCATGACCGACGCCGACGTGGACGGCGCGCATATTCGCACACTGCTGCTGACCTTCTTTTATCGGCACATGTACAGCCTGATTGAAGGCGGGCACATCTACATTGCGCAGCCGCCGCTGTACAAGCTCAAATCCGGCAAGAGCGAAGCCTATGTAAAGGACGATGAAGAACTATCGGACTTCCTGATGCGGGCTGCGCTGAACAACACCAAACTGATCGCACGCGGTGGCGCTGAGGCGATCGAGGCCGATGAACTACTACGGCTTGTAAGCGAATATTCCAATATAAACAATATGTTGTCGAAGATCGCGCGTCGTTACGATCTTTTCCAGCTTGAAGCGATTCGAGCCAATGCGCCGCTGCCGGAGGCCTATGGCGAACTGCCAGCCTGGGGCGAAAAGCTGGCTGCCTGGCTCAATGACCACGGCCGTGAACGCGGCAGCTTCAAGGTCGAAACCCGGGCCGATCAGAACGGGCCGGCGGTCAGTGTGACCCGTCTGACGCATGGCCTGACGCATACCATCAATTTCACGCCGGAGTTCTTCGCTGGTGCGGAATATCGGCGGATTGCCGAACAACAGCGTGAATTCCTAGCGTTGATCGGTGATGGCGCGACGATACAGCGTGGCGAGCGCAGCAAGAATGTCACTACCTTCGCCGAAGCGTACGAATGGCTGCTGGTGGAGGCACGGCGCGGGCTCAGCATTCAGCGCTATAAGGGCCTGGGCGAGATGAATCCCGAGCAGCTGCGCGAGACCACGCTCGATCCCAAGCAACGCCGCCTGGTGCAGGTCAAGATCGAAGACGCGGTGGCGGCCGACCAGATGTTCACCACGTTGATGGGCGAACACGTCGAACCGCGTCGCGAGTTCATTGAAAAGTATGCCTTGCTGGTGGGAAATCTGGACGTCTAATAGGCGTTGGGCCGACTCAAGCGAGACATCACATGGAGCCTGAAAGGAAATTCGTCATCTACAACGGGGCTCGCATGATTGAAGGGTGGCCCGAGAAGATCGAGCAAGCACAAACTGAAGCATTAGTTTTCATTGCCGGAACAGAACACGAGCGGGTTCGGTACGGAGACGAGGAAGAAGATTGGGGAGCCGGCAAACGGCCATGCCACGACTGTGCAGTGCAGAATGGCCAATTCCATGTGCCGGGCTGCGACGTTGAAAGGTGTCCTGTATGCGGTGGTCAGGCGATCAATTGTGATTGTGACTACGTGGAAGAAGATGAGTCTGAAGCGTAGTTGGACCAACCATCGCTTCCAGCCGACGTATTTGCCTCCGCTTCCCTACGGCAAATCCGCAGCTGAAGCGGGGCGTTAGATCGCGCAAGGCGGGCATTAATGAATAGAAAGGTTCTGATCATGGATGACGCAGGTAACGTGGTTACGATCGAAGAGATAAACCTGCAAGCTGTGAATTACGAGCCTGCAGATCAGCAGTGGTTTGACCTCGCATGGGAGAACGCAGTGGAAGACAAGCTCGTCAACGAGGAAGGCCGAGCGACGTACAAACTTTCATTCGCATAGGAACGCCAATTGGGCTGCTGAACCCATGTAATCTAAACCGGTGGTTTCAGTGGGAAGTCAGCAGCTGAACCGCGGCGTTGGGCAACACAGGTATGAATCTCAATCAAGTCACACTTCCGTGCACTGACTTCGAACTGGCAGTTCAGTTCTATCGTCAGCTTGGGTTCAAGCAAATAGTCTCAAGTCCGCCACGGTATGCACGCTTTGAGTGTGAATCAGGAGCAACATTTTCGCTCCACGCCGCCCCGCCGGAAAAAGCAGGTCACGGCGTCGTTGTTTACTTTGAAGTAGAGCAACTGGATGCCACAGTCTCGAAGTTGCAGGAAGCGGGCATTCAATTCGAAGCGTTGCCAACTGATCAAAGCTGGCTTTGGCGTGAGGCGTACCTCAGAGATCCGTCGGGCAATCGACTTTGCCTGTACTTCGCGGGAGATAACAGGCGTTTTCCGCCGTGGAGGCTCGCATGAAGGCGGTGTCTAAGCATGCCATCCAGCCGACGGCCTTACAGTCGCTTCGCGTCGTCAAGGCGCCAAGCTGAGTCACGACACTTTCCTATTCCCGCACCTTTGCGCGAGAAATAGACAAGTTCGTGCGCGATCACTTCCTTACGGAGCCGGACCCCGCAACATCGGTGCTTGCCGGATGTTTGTCTTGAGCTCGTAATCATTCGCGAACTGCAATAGCGAGGGCTCGCTCCAAGCCGGGCCGAAGAAGCTGATCCCGATCGGCAGCCCGTGCAAATAACCAGCCGGTACGGTGATGTGCGGGTAGCCCGAGACCGCCGGTGCCGTCGAGGCGCTACCACCGGGATAGTGATCGCCGTTGACAAGATCAATGGTCCAGGCGGCGCCGACGGTCGGTGCAATCAGGGCGTCCAGGCGATGTTCTCGAATGACCGCATCGATGCCGTCCGCTCCGGCCAAGCGCTGTGCGCGTGATTTGGCTTCGAGGTACTCTGGCGTCTTCAGGTTTCCTTTTTCCTCGGCGGCCAGAAACAGCTCCTGCCGAAAATACGGCATCTCTTGTTGCGGATGACTGCGGTTGTAGGCAATCAGGGCACCCAGGTTCTGCGGCGCATCCGGGCGCGTCTGTAGATAGTTCGCCAAGCCGTCCTTGAATTCGTAAAGCAGCACCGTGAATTCGTCGTCCCCGAGCCGCTCGTCCAGATCGAGATTCGCCGGATCGACAATGACCGCTCCGGCGGCACGCAGGGCGACGATGGCCTGCTCGAACACCGCATCCACGCCCTCGTGAAAGCCGGCTAGATCGCGCGCCACACCGATGCGCGCGCCACGCAATGCATGACTCCCCTTCAGCAAACCGGGGTAGTCGGGGATCGCGCGTTGGTTCAGCAGCTGGGTCGCGGCGTCTCCGGGATCGGGTCCGGCGATTGCGGCCAGCACGATGGCGGCGTCCGCCACGCTGCGCGCCATCGGGCCGGCCGTATCCTGGCTGGCCGAGATCGGCACGATGCCGCGACGCGACACCAGTCCGATCGTGGGTTTGATTCCGACGATGCCGTTGACGCTGCTGGGACAGACAATCGAACCGTCGGTTTCGGTGCCGATCGCCACCACCGTGAAACCGGCAGCGACCGCCACGCCGGAACCCGAACTGGAACCGCAGGGACTACGTACCGGATCGTAGGGATTCCGCGTCTGGCCGCCACGGCCGCTCCAGCCGCTGGACGAGCGCGACGACCGGAAATTGGCCCACTCGCTGAGATTGGTCTTGCCGAGAATGACCGCGCCCGCGTCGCGCAATCGCTGCACGATGTACGCGTCTTCACGAGGCCGGTCGTCCATCAGCGCCAGCGAACCGGCGCTGGTATGCATGCGGTCGGCCGTGTCGATGTTGTCCTTGATCAGGATCGGGATGCCGTGCATCGGTCCGCGTGGTCCGTGTTCGCGGCGCTCGGCATCCAGCCGATCGGCGATGGCCAGCGCGTCCGGATTCAGCTCGATGACGCTGTTGAGCGTGGGTCCGTGTCGGTCGAAGGCGTCGATGCGTCGCAGGAAATGCTCGACCAGTTCATGCGAGCTGAGCCGTCCGGCTTCCATTTCCGCTTGCAGCGTGGCGATGTCGGCCTCGTGCAAAGCCGTGGACAGGCACCAGGCCGACGGCGATATGGCAAGCAGCAACAGCATGCAAAATCGCCAGGCGGCAGGCGACCGCAAGCGTGCTTGGAATTCCATCCGGGGCTTCCCCTTGAGCATTCTGGACAGCGTTACTCTGCGATGCCGCGCATGGCTACGGCAAGCCGGGAAAATCGGGTAGTCTCGATTCCGCCGGTCGTCGCAGCCCCAGGGATGGTCTGTGCTTCGCGTCGCCGAGACGGTCAAGAATAAGATCGGGAGGAGAGAACCAGATGCGCATAGGAGTCGTGGCGGACGCCACCTGTGATTTGCCGCAGGCGTTCATTCAACAGCACGGCATTCGAATACTGCCGATCAGCATCCGTCTCGGTGACGAGATGCTGGTGGACGAACGTGATCCCGAGCTGACGCTGCGCTTCTATACCGAAAGCCTCGCCAGCAAGGGCCTGGATGCCGAAACGGTGCCGTACAGTGCCGAGCAGATTCGCGCCGTGTTCCTGGAACGCGTGGTCATCGACCAGGATTTCGCCTTGGTGCTGACCGTCAGTTCCACGCGCAGCCCGATTTTCGAGAACGCGACCAAGGCCTCGTTTTCGATCCTCAACGACTACAAGCCGGTTCGCGCCGCTGCCGGGATCAGCGGGCCGTTCGCGATGCGCGTGGTCGATTCCAAGTCGCTGTTCAGCGGCACCGCGGTGCTGGTGGCCGAGGCGCAGACTCTGGTCGAGCACGGAATCGCGCCCAACGAGATCCGGCGGCGCGTGGAAGAACTCTCTGAAAGCGTCTGTGCCTACATGGTGCCCAGAGATCTGTACTACGTGCGCAATCGCGCGATGAAGAAGGGCGACAACAGCGTCGGCTGGATGACCTATGCCGTCGGCACCGCGCTGGACATCAAGCCGGTGTTGCACGCCTGGCGCGGCGAGACCAAGCCGGTGGCCAAGGTGCGGCACTTCGAGGCGGCAGTCGAGCGCATGTTCGGACATGTCACCCGGCAAATATTGACGGGCGGTGTTCGCAGCCGCTACGTCTGCATCTGCCATGGTGGCGATCCCGACGCCGTGCTGTCGATGCCCGGCTACGAGGCTCTGGCCGAAGCGGCGCGTCAGAACGGGCTCACCGTGCTGCGTTCGATCATGAGCGCCACCGCCGCGGTCAACGTCGGCGGTGGCTGTGTCGGCATCGCGTTCGCCGGCGATCATGTACCTTTTGCATCCTGAGCCGCTCGATCGGCGTCCCATAAAATCCGACCAATGACGATGCAAACGCTCGCGCTGTACAACGTCAAGGGAGGTGTCGGCAAAACCGCCGCCGCCGTCAACATAGCCTGTCTCGCTGCCGCCTCCGGCCTGCATACCCTGCTGTTCGATCTGGATGCCCAGGGTGCGGCCAGCTGGTATCTGGAAGCCGAAGAGACCGCTGCCAAGGCGCGCAAGCTGATCGACGGTTCCACGCCGGTGGGCCGGCTGGTCCAGCCCACGGCCTTCGAGCGGCTGTCACTGATTCCGGCCGACTTCTCGTTCCGTTCGCTGGACGTGCTGATGAAGAAGGCGGACCGGCCGCGTCAGGTCCTGAGCCGCCTGCTCAAGCCGTTCTCGGAGCAGTACCAGCTGGTGGTGCTGGATTGTCCGCCGACGATCTCACACCTCGCCGAGGCGATTTTTGAAGCCTCGGACCTGATTCTGGTGCCGGTGGTGCCGACGCATCTGTCGGTACGGGCGCTGGAACAGCTGCGTGAATACTTCCGCAGCAAGAATCTGGACGAAGCCAAGCTCAAGCCGTTCTATTCGATGGTGGACCGCCGCCGCCATCTCCACAACGAATTGCTCGACCATCCCCCGCCCGCGATGGCCGGTGCCTGTCGAACCTCGATTCCGTACTCCTCAATGGTCGAGCGCATGGGCGAATACCGTGCACCGTTGGCGACCTACGCGCCGGGCCTGCACGTGGCGAACCTGGCTTACGATGCGCTCTGGAAAGAAGCTCAGCGCAGTCTCAAACGCTTGCAGCAAGTGGACTGAGACGAAAGCCGATCAGCTTAGGCAGAGCCGTTCCACGGCGGCCACACGATCCTGCAGGGTTCGATGATCCGGCGCCAGAATATTGGCGTGGCCGACTTTGCGCAGTGGCTTCGGGGTCTTTCCGTAGAGGTGCAGATGCAGCTCGGGAATCGCCAGCAGCAGCTCTGCGGGCGGAACCTCGCCGATGAAATTGATCATCGCGCAGGGTGCGCGCAGGCGGGTCTCGCCCAGCGGCAGCCCGGCGATCGCGCGCAGATGGTTCTCGAACTGCGAACAGACCGCGCCGTCCATCGTCCAATGCCCCGAGTTGTGCACCCGCGGCGCAATTTCGTTCGCGTATAGCTCATCACCGACCACAAAGAACTCGAAGGCCATCACGCCCACGTAGTCCAGATGTTCCAGCACGCGCAGCGTGTAGTCCTCGGCCAAAGCCTGCAGCGCGTCGTGCGCTCTGGGGGTGGACACACGCAGAATGCCGTCGCGGTGCACGTTTTCGGTCACCGGATAGAAGGCGGTGGTGCCGTCGGCGGCGCGCACGCCGATCATCGAGACCTCGCGCTGGAAGTCGACGAAGGCTTCGTAGATCAGTGGACGGGAGCCGAGCGATTCCCAGGCGGCGGCGACATCGGCTTCACCGCGAATGATTTTCTGGCCCTTGCCGTCGTAGCCGAAGCGCCGTGTCTTGACGATGCCGGGCATGCCGATGTCGCGCGCCGCGGCGCGCAACTGGTCCAGGCTGTCCACCGAGGTATTGCCGGCCACCGGAATGCCCAAGGAGGTGAACAGCTGCTTTTCCGAGCAGCGGTCCTGACCGGCGATCAGCGCACGGGGATGCGGCATCAGCGGCTTGAGGCCGCCGACGAAGCCGGCGGTGAAGGCCGGCACGTTTTCGAACTCGTAGGTCGCCACATCGATCTGTTCGCAGAAACGGGCGAGTGCGGATTCGTCCTCGTAGTCCGCGTGCAGGTGCGTGCCCAGCGGAGCGGCGCAGGCGTCCGTGGCCGGATCGAGGAACACGAATTCCAGATCCAGTGGATAACCTGCCAAGGCCAGCATGCGTCCCAGTTGGCCGGCGCCGAGAATCCCGACCTTCACGGCAGCTGCGCGGCGTCGAGCACGTCTTGGGTCTGCGCGTCCCGGAATTGTTGCAGGCGCTGCGCCAAAGCGGTGTCGCCGGTGGCCAGCATCGCGGCGGCGAACAGGGCGGCATTGACCGCGCCGGCGCGGCCGATCGCAAAGGTGGCCACCGGAATGCCGGCTGGCATCTGCACGATCGACAGCAGCGAATCCATGCCCGACAGCGCCTTGGACTGTACCGGTACGCCGAGGACCGGAAGCGCCGTTTTGGCGGCCGTCATGCCGGGCAGATGCGCGGCGCCGCCGGCACCGGCGATGATTACGCGCAGCCCGCGCGCTTGCGCCGTCTGCGCGTATTCGAACAGACGATCCGGCGTGCGGTGCGCGGACACCACCTCGGCTTCATAGGGCAGCTGCAGCCGATCGAGTATCTCGGTGGCGTGCGACATCGTCTCCCAATCGGAGCGCGAGCCCATGATCACGCCAACCAACGCCTTGCTTTCGGCCACCTTGAATCTGCCCCTTGCTGCGGAGAAAGCGGCGGATTATGGCACCGCGGCGCCTGTGCCGAAAGGCGCCGCACTTGATCGGCCCCGCTGCGGCCCTGGCTCTTACGGCTGGAGTTCGAACTCCGCGTGCACATTGGCCTGGAACTCGATCTCGCCGGTCGAGATGCCCATGCCGGAATTGCCGCTTTCGGCCGAGTCCGCGACCATCCGCGAGGCCTTCATCATCGGTACCGGCGGCGCGCTCATGCCGTCGTCGGCCGACAGCCTAAGCACCGGCCCAAGCGTCACGCCCAAGGTCTTGGCGAGCAGCGCGGCCTTTTCCTGCGCGTCCTGCGTGGCCTTGACCAGGGCTTCGCGCTGCAGCGACTTGGCGCGCGAGGATTCCAGCGCCGGCGGGGAAATCTCGTTGATGCCGGCGCCGGTGGCGGCTTGCAGCAGATCGCCGAGCTTGCCCAGATCCTTGAGCGACACCTCAATGCCGCGGCGTACGCGATAGCCGACCATCTTCTGCTTGCGTGTGTCCTCGTCCCAGACGTACTCGGGCCGCACGCTGACCGCGCCGCTGGCGAGATCCTTGTCGCTGATGCCGAGCTTACGCGCGGCCGCCAGAAAATCGCGAACGCTGCGGCTGACCGAGGCCTCGGCGGTGTCCAGCTCCGCCTCCACGATGTCCACGGCCATGCTCACGGAAGCCTGGTCGGGCTGGGTGTGTACCGAACCGTCGCCGGAAACCGAGATCGCGCGGGGGGGCATCGGCGGCGGATTCTGCGCCAGTGCGAGCGCCGGGCTCAGACACAGGGCGGCGACCGCCAGGGCCAGGACGAATCGCAACGATATGGCGGGTTTAGGAACAACAGTCATTGGAATTCTCCTTGTTCGGGGCACAGGGCTGGCGAAGCTTACACGCGAGATCGTGACGCGGATGCGGGCACCACGCGGGAGGTTTAGACTGTTCGGCTCTGCAAACCGTCCGAATCAACGATTTCCATACGATGCAAGAAACCCAGGAAACAGTCGCTCTGACGCGTGACGTCGTCGCCGCGCTGGTCCCGTCCGGCCAGAAAGTTGAACTGCCCGAAGGCGCCAAGGCCACGGTCACGCAGGCGCTCGGCAGCAGCTTCACCGTGCTGGTCGAAGGCCATATGTTCCGTATCGAAGGCAAAGATGCGGATGTGATCGGGCGCGAGCCGCCGGCCATGGTCGAGATCCCCGCCGAGGCCAGCGACGAGGACGTCGAAAAAGCCTGTTGGGCGCAACTCAAGACCTGCTACGACCCGGAGATTCCGATCGATATTGTCGAGCTCGGATTGATCTATGAATGCCGGCTCGACAAGCAGGACGACGGTTCGCGCCGTGCCTCGGTGCAGATGACGCTGACCGCGCCGGGCTGTGGAATGGGTGATTTCCTGGTCAATGACGTGCGCAGCAAGCTGCTCGAAGTTCCGACCGTGGAAGACGCAGAGGTCGAACTGACTTTCGATCCGCCGTGGACGCGCGAGATGATGTCCGAAACCGCGCAGCTTGCGCTCGGCATGTTCTGAAACCATCCGGATCCGACCCGAATGTCAGACACAGTCACTCGCGGCATCCGTGTCCTTGTCCGGCCCCGCTACATCGAGGAACAGTCCGACCCGGAAAACGAGCGCTGGCTGTTCGCCTACCACGTGACGATCCGCAACGAGGGTGAACAGACCGTGCAGTTGTTGAGCCGCCACTGGATCATCACCAATGGTCAGGGACAGACCGAAGATGTGCGCGGGCCCGGTGTGGTCGGTCATCAGCCGATTCTGGCGCCGGGCGAGCAGTTCGAGTACACCAGCGCCTGTCCGCTGGAAACGCCGGTGGGCACCATGCATGGCAGTTTCCAGATGGCCGTGATTGGCTCCACAGAACGCTTCGACGCCGCGATCCGCCCCTTCCGGCTCGCCGTGCCGCAGTTGCTCAACTGAGCCCGCGTCGCGATCGCCAAAGCTGTACCGCGCCGCCGAGTTCATCACGCAGATAGCGCAGGAACGCCCACAGCACCCCATGTTCCGGCTGCGGTGCCAGCCCATCCGCGAGGCGCAGCATCTGTTGCCCCGCCCAGGCCTGGCTGCCGAGCACGTTGATCAGTTTGAGCGGCAGAATCGGACTGGCGCCCGACAGCCACTTGGCGCGACCCAGGCGCAGCCCTTGCTCGTAGGTGTCGAGCATTTCGATCTCGCCGGACAGCAGGCGGGACGGGGCCTTGGGGTCGGTCGCCAGCGGACGCGCCAGACCGATGACATCGCAGGCGCCTTCGTCGATCGCCTCGCACATTCCGGCGCGTGAGCGGAAGCCGCCGGTCAGCATCACCGGCATTGTCGCCACCGTCTTGATCGCGCGGGCATAGTCCAGGAAATAGGCCTCGCGCTGGCGCGTGCTGGGTCGCTCCGGCACGGCCGAATCGGTGCGGCCCGAGAAGCCCAGCAAGCGCGGTTGCTCATAGGTCCCGCCGGAGACTTCAAGCAGGTCCAGCTGCTCGGCATTGAGCCATTCCACGAGCTTCAGGCATTCGGTGTGGCTGAAGCCGCCCTTGCGGAAATCGTCCGAATTCAACTTCAGGCCCATGCAGAAATCGGCGCCGACGCGTGCCCGCACCGCGCGCAGGGTTTCGATCAGAAAGCGGGCACGATTTTCCAGGCTGCCGCCCCAGGCGTCCTCGCGTTGGTTGGTGATCGGAGACAGGAACGAGGACAGCAGATAACCGTGCGCGGAATGAATCTGCACGCCGGTGAAGCCGGTGTCGCGTGCAAGTTCGGCCACCCGAGCGAAGCGATCCACGAAATCCAGAATTTCCGATTCTTCGAGCGCGCGTGGCCGTGCGTAGTTGCCGAGCAGGTCCAGGCTCACCGCCGAAGGCGCCAGCGGGCGTCGCGTCAGATAGCGCGGCGACTGTCGCCCGGCGTGCGAGATCTGCATCCAAAAATGATTGCCGCCTTCAGTGCCGGCCTGCGCCCAGGTGCGCAGCCGCTGCAGCGCTTCGGTGCTGACGCCGCGTCGTACGTCGAGGCAGACATTGCCTGCCCGCTCCAGCACCTCGCGGTCGATCATCACATTGCCGCTGAGCAGCAGCCCGGCGCCGCCCAAAGACCAGGTTCGGTACAGGCGTTCGTGGCGTTCGGTGGCGCGCAGCTTGGCATCGGCCATGCCTTCGGTCATCGCTGCCTTGCACAGGCGGTTCGGCAGGCGCGCGCCGCACGGCAGCGTCAGCGGCTGCGCCAGTGGATCGATCATCGGTTTCCCCCTCCCCGGTTCGTGCGGAGTATGCCCAGCGCCCGGTTCGGGCTCATGACAGATCGTGCCAGGCACAGGCTTTTGTCTCGCGCAAAAGTCGCAGAGACGCCAAGTAAAAAGTTAGAGCAGCTGTAAGAGTTGTTCTTTGCGTCTCTGCGACTTTGCGCGAGACCGGCTTTTCCCCAAGGAACCAATCAGCTCAACGCTGGCAACTCGGACACCAGCAACTCGAACGCTGGCCGATCACCGCGTGGCGGATGATCGAGCCGCAGACATAGCAGGACAGACCTTCACGGCCGTAAATGTAGAGATCCTGCTGGAAGTAGCCGGGATTGCCGTCCGCGCCGAAGAAGTCGCGCAGCGTGGTGCCGCCGGCGCGAATCGCGTCGGCCAGGGTCTGGCGCGTGGCTTCGGCCAGTTGCTGATATTCGCGGCGGGACACGCGGCCGGCCGCGCGCAAGGGTCGGATGCCGGCGCGGAACAGAGCCTCGGCGGCGTAGATGTTGCCGGCGCCGACGACGATGCGACCGTCCATGAGAAAGGTCTTGACGGCGGCGATGCGTCCGCGCGAACGCCGGAACAGATAGTCGCCGTCGAAGGCTTCGTCGAACGGCTCCGGGCCCATTGCGCTGAGCAGCGGATGCTCGGGCTCGTTCTTGGGCCACAGCAGTGCCGCACCGAAGCGGCGTGGGTCGTGGAACCGCAGCAATACATCGCCGCTGAGCAAGAGGTCGAGATGGTCATGCTTGTGCAGCGGCTCGTTGGCCGGCAGCACGAACAGCCGCCCGGACATGCCCATGTGCAGCATCAGTTGGTCTTCGCCCACGTCCAACAGCAGGTATTTGCCGCGGCGAGCGGTCGCGTGCACGGTACGCCCGCTCAGGCGCGCCTCCAGATCCTCGGGAATCGGCCAGCGCAGGCGGCGGTTGCGGACGGTGACGCGTTCGATGCGTCGGCCGAGCACATGTGGCTCGATGCCGCGGCGTATCGTTTCGACTTCGGGCAGTTCAGGCACGGTGCGTCTGGAGCTGGCAGGCTTTGCGGAAGGCGGCGGCGCAGCATAGCGCAGGCGCCGTTACTCACATCGATTGTGCAGCGCTCATCAGCTTGAAAAGAGGTGCCGGCATGAGTTCATGGATCGACCCGCAAACGTTGCTGAGGGGGCGTACCCTCAGCCTGGAACCCTTGGCGGCGACACACGCGCATGCGTTGGTCGCCGCTGCGGGCGATGGCGAACTGTGGCGGCTTTGGTACACCTCGGTGCCGAGCCTGGAGTCGATTGCCGGCTATATCGACACGGCGCTTGCGCAGGCCAGTGTCGGTCTTGCCCTGCCCTTCGTGGTGCGTCTGCAAGACACCGGCGAGATCGTCGGCTCGACCCGTTATTGCAATGTCGACGCACGCAACCGGCGGCTGGAGATCGGCTATACCTGGTACGCGAAACGCGTGCAGCGCAGCGCCGTCAATACCGAATGCAAGTTGCTGTTGTTGCAGCACGCGTTCGAGACGCTCGAAACCATCGCCGTGGAGTTTCGTACGCACTGGATGAATCGCGCCTCACGTGCGGCGATCGCGCGGCTCGGGGCGAAGCAGGATGGCGTGTTGCGCCACCACCAGCGCCTGGCGGATGGCAGCTATCGCGATACCGTGGTGTTCTCGATCATCGAATCGGAATGGCCCGGTGTGAAGCGCCATCTGCAGTCGGCGCTGGATTCGCGCGATCTCTAACCGGGCCCCGCCGCAGGCGGCGCTGCCTCCGTTGTCTCCGGTTCATCGGCGGCGGCATCGGTGGCCGGCGGAAGCCGCAGCAGCTCATCGGCCAGCGCCTTGGACAGGTGATAGCGCACGCCGTAGTCGGGCCGCTCCAATATCAACTGGGGTTCGCGCGCAGCCACGATCAGATGAATCTCTCGTCCTTCCTCCAGAACCAGGGTGAGCGGGTCTCCGCCTCCGGTCTCCGGCATCGCTTCGTTCCACATCGCGCGTGCGCGCGACCAGGCGTCGACCAGCGTTTCGATTCGCTCCGAAGTGGCTTCGGGCCGCCCGGGTTCGGACTGCCAGCGATCGTCCTTGCGTACCAGAACCAGGTTCGGCAGTTCGATACGGCTCAGCCGTGCACCGGCCGGCAACAGGGTCTTGGCGACGAGGTCGGAAGGGTCCTCGTCGAAGGCGGCCGAGCCGAGATCGTCGATCAGGGCCACCTCGTCGTCCAGCATCACATAGCGCTGGTGTTGCAGCGGCTCGGTATCGCCGAAATCGATCACGCGGTTGTTGAGCGTGACCGTGTATTTCGGCGGTGACAGTCCGAGCCCGGCCAGATCGGTTCCGGCGGCCGGGAATTGCTTGTGCACTGGAGTGTCAGCCAGCGCCAACAGCGCATTGACCTCGAAGTTGTCGGCGCGTGCCTCGACCGGCGAGCTCAGACGCCAGTCACCGTCCTGTTTGACCAGCACGGTCGGCGCCTGCTGTGGGTGATCGATCTGTACACGCTCGACATCGGCGGCTGCAAGCGCCGTCAACGGCGCCTCGTCCTCGTCCTGTTCGTCACCGAAATACAGGATGGCGCCGAGCCCGAGAAACAGCACCAGCAGTGCGAGATTGAGGTACTTGCGGTTCATCGGCAGTCCTCAGCGACGCCGGCGCACGGCCCAGCGGATCACGCCGAACACGATCAGCGCCAGCGGCAGCACGATCACGAAGCCCAGAATCAACAGGTAGAGCAACCAGTTGGGCAGGTACAGCGAACTGTCCGGCACCTTGGGTACGTTGACGTCGAGCTGGTTGTCCCGCGCGGCCGCCCATTGCACCAGGTTGATCGAGAGTTCGCTGTTGCCGACCTGCTCGTAATAGACGTTGGAGGCGAAATCGGCGTCGCCGACCAGGATCACTCGCTGTTGACGGGCTTTCGGTGTTTCGGACTCGTCGCCGTCGTCGTCGGCCTTGGGCGGTTCGACATTGCGTGTCAGCGACATCGCCACATTGAGCGGGCCACCCACGTCGCCCGACTGCGGGTCGAAGTCCACGGCCTGCGAAAGATCCCCGGATTCGAGCCAGGCCACCGGCCCGGTCTGCACGATCGGCAGAGCCGTCCAGCCGGAATCCGGCTTGGTCTCCAGGCTGTGCACGTACGGGAACATCGAGATGTAGGCCAGCTGGCGCGTGATCGGATGCGGCGGGTACTGGTTGGCCAGCAGCACCGCCGGATCGCCCGAGGTGTACTGGAAGTCCGGGAATACCGCGATGCCGCCGAGCCAGTTCACGCCCAATGTTTCAGCCAGACCCGGAATCGGCGCGCTGTCGGGATCGGACAGCCAGATCAGATTGCCGCCACCGTCCACATACTGCCGGATCAGCTCGACCTCGCCCGGCAGCAGTGCGCGTTGCGGGCTGGCGATGACCAGCACGGAAGTGTTGTCCGGTATCGTCGGCGTCGCCGCCAGGTTCAGGCCGCGCGCCTTGAGTCCCTTGCTCTTGAGCGCCTCGGTGAAGCGACCGAAGGCGCCCGGTTCCTGTCCGTCGATGGCCCGTTCGCCATGACCTTCGAGGAACACGATCCACTGCTCGCTCGATGCCGAGAGTCGCTGCAGCGCGGCGCTGACCACCGGTTCGGTGAGCTCGCGCAGGGTTTCGGTGCGGCCCTGATAGCTGACCACCACTTCGCCGGCCATGGTGATGCCAGCCTCCTGGGTCTGCTGCGGATTGCGGCTGGGATCGACGTAGTCGATGCGGATGTTGTCCTTGAGCCGCTGGTAGCGACGCAGGTCCGATTCGATCAGACGCTGCTGCTCGCCATCCGGGTAGACGTAGGCGGTGAAGACGATCTCGTCCGGCATCGCATCCAGCAGTCGCTCGCTGGCCTCGGTCAAGGAATTGCGGTTGCCGGCCGTCCAGTCGAAGTCGGTCTGGTAGCGCACGCTCAGCCAGCCCAGGGCGAGGATGATTGCCGGCACCAGCAGGATCGTGAGCAGGTGTTGCGAGAGATGTGGCTTCTTGTGTTGTGGATTCTTGTTCATGGACAGGTCCTCAGTTGCGTTCCATGTCCAGGCGCTGCACCGAGCCCCACAGGAACAGGGCGCAGAACAGCAGGTAGTAGGTCACATCCGAGGTGTTGAACACACCGCGCCGCAGGTTTTCGTAGTGCGACAGCAGCGAGATCTGCTTGAACACCTCGGCGTAGGCCCCTTCCTGGTACGCCATGACATTGACCAGCCACACCAGCAGCAACAGACCGAAACCGCCGATCGCGGCGATCGTCGGTTCCTTGGTCAGGGTGGACACGAACAGACCGGCCGCACCGAAGGCCATCAACATCAGCAACAGGCCGAATAGGCCGGCGGCGATGCGTCCCAGGTCCAGGTCGGTGCTGAACATCAGCGACAGCGGCATCAGGGCCACCAGCAGCAGCATCACCAGCATGAAGCCGAACAGGCCCATGAACTTGCCGAGCACGATCTGGCTCAGCGACACGGGCGCCGAGAACAGCAAGGTGATCGAACCGGATTTTCGCTCCTCGGAAAACGCGCGCATCGTCATCAGCGGCATCACCAGCAGATACAGCACCGTCATGAAGCCGAAGATGTTGGCGCCCACGTAGTCGGAGACCCCGAGAAAATCATTGAGCGCCGTCGGGTTGGCGCTGATCTGGTACAGCGTCACCGCGAACACATAGCCGGCAATGATCTGCAGTACCGCGAGTACCGCCCAAGCCAGCGGCGAGACGAAGATGCGACGGAATTCGGCGCTGGCGATCGTCAGTGTGTTGCCCATGTCAAGCCGCCTCCGCGAGCACGTCGCCCGATGTCTTTTCGATGAAGATCTCTTCCAAGGTGCGCACCTCGGGCCGCAGTTCGATCAGGCCCCAGTCGCCCCTGGCGGCTTCGGCCACGATGGCCTCGCGCGGATCGGCTTCGCGCGCGCAGCGCAGTCTGAAATGCTGCTCGCCGAGCGCTTCCACACCGATGATTTCAGGCAGGGCCGACAGTGCCGCGAGATCCGGTGGGCGCCGCAGGCCGAGCACGATGGAGCCGAAGCTCTCGCGCTGGATGACGTCCATGGCTTCGGCGAAGACGATCCGGCCCTTGTCGATGATCGCCACGCGCGAACACACCGCCTGGATTTCCGGAAGGATGTGACTGGACAGGATCACCGAATGCTCGCGCCCCAGCGCCTTGATCAGCGCGCGGATTTCCTGGATCTGGATTGGATCGAGACCCACGGTCGGTTCGTCCAGCACGATCACCGGTGGACGGTGGATGATCGCCTGTGCCAGACCGACGCGCTGCTGATATCCCTTGGACAGATTGGCGATGTTGCGCTTGGCCATGTGGGTCAGGCCGCAAGCCTGCTTGGCGCGTGTCACCGCGGCCGCTCGTTCGGCCCGACTGATGCCATGCAGGCCGGCACAGTAGCCGAGATACTCGTCCACATTGAATTCGGGATACAGCGGCGGTTGTTCCGGCAAATAGCCCAGAGAGCGTTTCGCGGCTTCCGGCTTGGCCTGCATCGATTGCCCGTTGATCAGGACCTCGCCCTGACTGGGTGACAGGCAACCGCACAGCATCTTCATGGTGGTGGACTTGCCGGCCCCGTTGGGGCCCAGCAGACCCAGAATCTCGCCCTTGCGCAGCGTCAGGCTGACATCGGAAACCGCCAGTGTCGGGCCGTATCGGCGCGACAAATGGCGGGCCTCGATGAGGATTTCACCGTCCATTGTTTGCGTCCTTGTAGTGTGCTGGATGCGGATTCGGACCCGGATCTTCGTTCCGGGTTCCGTCTTGATTGCAAAAAGGCTTACTCGGCATCGGCAATTCCGGGGAGCGTCCGCGGACCTTCAGCCCTCGTCATAGAAGTCCGGCTGGCCCGGCGGGCGTCGTCGGTAGCGCTTGTAACTCCACCAGTATTGCTGGGGCAGGTGCCGCAGGCATTGTTCCACGCCATGGTTCATCGCGGTGACGCCCTGGGTCTTGTCGGCCACGCCGTCAGGCGCCGGCATCACGTGCAGACGAAAGCCGCGGCCGAACGCAAGGCGTTCCGCATAGCAGAACCACACCGGGGCACCGGTGCGAGCGGCGAGCTTGCTGACCAGTTCCGTGGTGTGCGCCTGGATGCCGAACAGCGGGGCGAACACGCCGGCGCCGGACGGTGGATCGTGGTCCGGCAGCACGCCGATCATCTCGCCCTGGCGCAGGGCTTCGAGCAAGGCTTTGACGCCGCTGCCGATCGTGGGTACGAGCCGCGCACCGAGCCGTTGGCGGCCTTCGAGGATCAGCTGATCGAACACCCCCTTCTGCGGCTTGTACAGTGAGGTGATCTGCCCCTGCGCCGCGCAGAACATGCCCGCCAGTTCCCAGGAGCCCAGGTGCGGACACAGCACGATGGTGCCGCCGTCGGCACAGGCGCCGCGCAATGCCGCCTCGGCGGCGGGATCCTTGAGCCAGGCGCGCAGTCTGCCTTGCGGGCCGAACCAGATCGCGGGGGCCTCCAGCACCGCCATCGCCATGTGCCCCAGGCTTTCACGTGCGATCCGTCGCCGCTGCGCGCCATCGAGTTCCGGCAGGCAAAGCCTCAAATGGTGCAGGGTGACGGTACGCAACTCGTTGGGAATCCACCACAGCACCCGTCCGACCAGCCAGCCGCAGGCATGCAGCAGCGGCAACGGCAGATAGCCGCTCAGCATCAACAGCCAACGCGCCAGACGCAGTTTCATGGGTGCGGGATTGTAGAGGCAGCGGCCGTCTAAATCAGCCCGGACGCTTATGAAGCGATGCGCCGCCGGTATGTCCGCCGACTGCTGACGGTGTTCCATGATCGCGGGCCACAAAAAAAACCGAGCGCCAACTCCTGTTCGGCACTCGGTTCTGCGATTCGCGCATCCTGCGCTGGCTCCCTCCCTGGAAGCGGTCGCCCGACCTTCCCTGCGTTCTCGTCCCTGGCAACCGTGAGCCTATGTTGCGAGTATCGGGGTGGTCAGGCAGTCGGCCGTAGACGACATTTGCTGTAGGTCATTTCCGGTATCGTCCCAGAGAGCATCCCGGCACGAAAAAACCGGCTATCGAATTCCCTGTCGATGGCCGGTTCGTTTTCAAGCTGTCCTGCGAATCCTGTCCGCATCCTGCGGCTGTCGCCTGAACCTCCGTGTGCTCCTTGTCCTTGGCGACTTGCAGCTATTGTGCTCGCGCCATCGCGGCAACACAGTCGGACAGCGTCGATGTTCGTTGTAGGACTTTTCGCGCAAAATCCGAACTCCGGCGTCGACACCACGAAAAAACCGACCGTTGGGCCTCTTGCCTGACGGTCGGTCGGTATTAGCGCGCTTCCTGCGCTGATTCCATCCTTGGAGAAGTCACCGGACCCATCCCTGCGTCCTTATCCTTGGTGACTCTGATATCAGTATGGACGCGGGCCCGTGCAAATACAGTCGGATGGTGACGACACGGCCTGTAGGGAATTTCCTACGCAGGCCCGCCCAGCAGGGACGAATTCAGGAATGATCGGATTACTACAACGAGTGCGCTCCGCAGCGGTGGACGTCGACGGTGAGCGTATCGCCGCTATCGGTCCCGGCCTGCTGGTCCTCGTGGGTGTGCGTCCCGACGATGCTGAGACCGATGTGCGCCGTCTGGTTGAACGTCTGCTGGGCTATCGCGTCTTCACCGACGCGGACGGGCGCATGAACCGCAGCCTGCGTGAACATGGTGGCGGATTGTTGCTGGTGCCGCAGTTCACGCTGGCGGCCGATACGCGCCGGGGCATGCGCGCCAGCTTCACGACGGCGGCGCCACCCGACGCGGCGCGGCGCTTGTTCGCTGATGTCGTCAATCGCGCGCGCGACGAGCACCGTGATGTGGCCTGCGGTCGTTTCGGCGCGGATATGCAGGTGTCTCTGATCAATGACGGCCCGGTTACGTTCTGGTTGGAGACGCGCTGACAGGTTCTAGCCGAGCTGTATCGCCGCCGCCGCCCGCCGCGCCTTCGCACGCGCATCGTCGATGGAATCGCCGAGCGCCAGCGCCACGCCCATGCGCCGGCGGCCGACGACCTCCGGTTTGCCGAACAGCCGCAGCTGGGTGTCGGGTTCGGCCAGCGCCGCTTCGAGACCGGAATAATGCGGCGCTTTGCGGTCGCCCTCCACCAGAATCGCGCAGGAGGCAGACGGCCCGAACTGGCGCAGCGAGGGAATCGGCAGGCCCAGGATGGCACGCAGGTGCAGCGCGAACTCGGACAGGTCCTGCGAAATCAGCGTGACCAGGCCGGTATCGTGCGGGCGCGGCGAGACCTCGCTGAACAGCACCTCCTCGCCCTTGACGAACAATTCCACGCCGAACAGGCCGCGCCCGCCGAGTGCGCCGGTGATCTGCTCGGCGACGGCGCAGGCGCGCTGCATCGCCAGCGCGGACATCGGATGCGGTTGCCAGGATTCGCGATAGTCGCCGTCCACCTGCAAGTGGCCGATGGGATCGCAGTAGCGCGCGCCCGAGACGCTGCGCACCGTCAGCAGGGTGATCTCGTAGTCGAACGGCACGAAGCCTTCCACGATCACGCGCCCGGCGCCGGCACGGCCGCCAGCCTGCGCATAGTTCCAGGCTTTGTCGATATCGGCCGGTTCGCGCAGCAGGGACTGGCCCTTGCCGGAACTCGACATCACCGGCTTGACCACGCAGGGCAGGCCCAGCGCTTCCACGGCCGCACGGTACTCGGCTTTGTCGCCGGCGAATCGGTAAGGCGAGGTGGGCAACCCCAGTTCCTCGGCGGCGAGCCGGCGGATGCCCTCGCGGTCCATCGTCAGCCGCGCCGCACGCGCCGTGGGGATCACCTGATAGCCCTCGGCTTCCAGTTCCAGCAGCGTCGGCGTGTGGATCGCCTCGATCTCGGGCACCACGTAGTCGGGCTTCTCGGATTCGATGACGCGGCGCAGTTCGGCGCCGTCGAGCATCGGGATCACATGACTGCGATGCGCCACCTGCATCGCCGGCGCGTCGGCATAGCGATCCACGGCGATGGTCTCCACGCCGAGCCGCTGCGCCTCGATCAGCACCTCCTTGCCGAGTTCGCCGCCACCGAGCAGCATCAGGCGGGTCGCGTCGGAGGACAGCGGCGTGCCGAGTCGCAGGCTTGAAGTCATGATGAAGTGCTTGTGGGGTTGGTCGGACGCCGATTATCGCGACCTGAACCGCCGGGTTCTATACATCATCAATGATCGGCCTAGAATGCGGTGGCATGCAGACACCGCCGCCACGCAGCACCAAGATTCTCGCGACCCTCGGTCCGGCCACCGATGATCCGGCCGTCCTGCACCGTCTGATCGCCGCCGGCGTGGACGTGGTGCGACTCAACTATTCGCACGGCAAGCCCGAGGATCAGGCCGCCAGGGTCGAGGCCGTGCGTCGCGTTGGCGAGGCGCTGCAGCGGCCGGTCGGCATCCTCGCCGATCTGCAGGGCCCCAAGATCCGGGTTGAGCGTTTCGTCGGCGGCCATGTCGAACTCGAGGAAGGCGCGCCGTTCGCACTCGACACGCACTGGCCGAAAACTGCGGGCACCGCGGAGGTGGTCGGCTGCGCGTACGAGAACCTGCCACGTGACGTGAACGCTGGTGACACGCTGTTGCTGAATGACGGCGCCATCACACTCAAGGTTGATTCGGTGCGCGGCTCGCGTGTCCAGTGTACGGTCGTGCTCGGCGGCAGGCTGTCGGACCGCAAGGGCATCAACAAGCTCGGCGGCGGTCTGTCCGCGGCCGCCCTGACCGACGCCGACCGCGAACATCTGAAGCACGCGGTCGAACTGGATGTGGACTTCATCGCGATCTCGTTTCCACGTAGCGCGCAGGACATGATCGACGCGCGCGAACTGATCACCGCGGCCGGCGGACGCCAGGCTCTGGTGGCCAAGATCGAACGCGCCGAAGCACTGAGCGAACTGTCCGCGATCGTGGCGGCTTCGGACGTGGTGATGGTGGCGCGCGGCGACCTCGGCGTGGAGATCGGCGACGCCGAATTGCCGGGCTGGCAGAAGAAGATCATCCGTGAGTCGCGTGAGCAGAACCGCATGGTCATCACCGCCACGCAGATGATGGAAACCATGATCAACAATCCCATCCCCACGCGCGCCGAAGTACTGGACGTGGCCAATGCCGTCATGGACGGCACCGACGCGGTGATGCTCTCGGCCGAAACCGCCACCGGCAAGTATCCGGTGAAGACGGTCGAGGCGATGGTCCGGGTCTGCCAAGGCGCCGAGGCGGCCGAGCTGGTCACGGAGCGCCATGCGATCAATCTGGATTCGCATTTTCGCGAGACCGACGAGGCCATCGCGATGGCAACCAGCTGGACCGCGCGCCACATGCACGCCCAGGCGATCGTCGCGCTGACCGAATCCGGTGCCACGGCCTTGATGATGTCGCGCACCGATACGCGCATACCGATCTATGCGCTGACCCAGCACGTTTCCACTTTGCGCCGCATGGCCTTGTGCCGCGGCGTGCACCCGGTGCCCTTCGTCCCGACCGCGCTGGAGACCCTGAAGCCGACCACCGAGGCGATGGAAATGCTCGCCGCGCGCGGCGTGCTGTCCAGCGGCGACCGGGTGCTGCTGACCAAGGGCGATTTCACCGGACCCGGTGGTACCAACGCGATGAAGATTCTCACGGCGCCCTGAGTTTCCGGGACAAAATCGCCGAAAAAGCGCTTGCTGAAGGCTGCCACGGTCACGAAACTGCATTATTTCCCACTCAGTATGGGGCGGTAACGCAAATGGATGACTTGTTGAAAATGCCGATTCCGTTCAAGACCCGCCAGGAGCTTGCCGCTGGCGCGCCCAGCGGATTTCTGTCCATCGGACACCGCGGCGCTTCGGGCCACGCCCCGGAAAACACCCGCCTCGCCATGGACACCGCCGTACGTCTCGGCGCGCAGTGGGTCGAATTCGACGTACAACGCCACGGCGATACGCTGCTGGTGTTCCATGACGACCGGCTCGATCGCACCACCGATGGCCAGGGCCGCCTGCTCGAACAGTCGCTGGAAACAATCCGCCAGCTCGATGCCGGTCGTGGTGAAACGATTCCGACGCTGCAGGAAATGCTCGATCACATCGACCGTCGGGTCGGGGTCAATATCGAGCTCAAGTCCTTCGGTGGCACCGCCGCCGCTGTGGCATCGGTGTTGCGCGAGTACGTCGACCAGCGCGGCTGGGCGCCGGATCAGTTCCTGGTGTCCTCGTTTCACCTGCGCGAACTGCGCGAATTCCGCCGTCTGGCGCCGATGATTCCGACCGCCGTGCTGTTGTGCGGCGTGCCCTTGGATCTGGCGGCCTGCGCCACTGAAATCGGCGCGGTGGCGATCAATCTCGCCTCCGATTTCGTGGACGCGGAACTGGTGGCCGATGCGCGATCGCGCGGACTCAAGGTCTACGTCTACACCGTCAACTATCAGGACGACATCGAACAGCTGCGCGGTTTCGGTATCGATGGTGTGTTCACCGACTACCCGGAGCGCGCGGTATTCGTCGACCGCGCCGCCTGAGCCGGTCCCGGGCAAGGCGTAGACTGATTGCCGGATTCACCGCCGAATGGTCCGGCCTCCGATCCAGCCGTGTCCCACCCTGATCGCATGAGCAACATGGACGCCCCGAGCATCGCCGCCCGTCAAGCCGAACCCGTTTCCGACAGCGCCGAGCCGCTGAATCCGGAGCTGTTCATCAATCGCGAGCTGTCGCTGCTGGAGTTCAACCAGCGCGTGCTGGAGCAGGCCAAGGACGAGCGGCTGCCCTTGCTGGAACGGCTCAAGTTTCTGTGCATTTCCAGTTCCAACCTCGACGAGTTCTTCGAGATTCGCGTGGCCGGACTGCAGAAAGTCGTGGAACTGGGGCAGAACCAGCGTGGCGCCGATGGGCTCTCGTCGATCGACCTGCTGCGCGACATCAGCCAGCGCGCGCATGCCCTGGTCGACGAGCAATACCGCGTGTTCAACGAGGTTCTGGTTCCGGCGCTGGATGAAGAACACATTCGTTTTCTGCGCCGTTCCTCATGGACCCCGCAGCAGGATGCCTGGCTACGGCAGTTCTTTCATGACGAGCTGCTGCCGGTGCTGTCGCCCCTGGGGCTGGACCCGGCGCACCCGTTCCCGCGGATTCTCAACAAGTCGCTGAACTTCATCGTGTCGCTGCACGGCAAGGACGCGTTCGGCCGCAACAGCGGCTTCGCGATCGTGCAGGCGCCACGCGCGCTGCCGCGGATCATCCAGGTGCCACAGAACATCAAGGGCACCGGCCCGCACGATTTCGTGTTCCTGTCTTCGGTCATCCACGCCTATGTCGATGATCTGTTTCCGGGCATGGAGGCCACCGGCTGCTATCAGTTCCGCATCACCCGCAACAGTGATTTGCTGGTGGATGTCGAGGAGGCCGAAGATCTGCTGGAAGTGCTCGAAGGCGAGTTGTCGCAGCGCCAGTGGGGCGATTCGGTACGACTGGAGGTGGCCCACAACTGTCCGGATCATCTCTGGCAGTATCTGATGCAGACCGTGCAGCTCGACCCGGCGGATGTGTATCAGGTCAACGGTCCGGTCAATCTCAATCGACTGATGGCGCTGCCCGATCTGGTCGACCGGCCCGATCTGAAGTTCCAGCCGTTCGTGCCGCGCGTACCGCGCCAGCTGCAGCGCGAGGACATCTTCTCCGCGGTGCGCGACGCCGACGTGCTGCTGCACCACCCCTTCGATTCGTTCGTCCCGGTCGTCGAATTCCTGCGCCAGGCCGCACGCGATCCGAACGTACTGGCGATCAAGCAGACGCTGTACCGCACCGGCACCAAGAGCCCGATCGTCGATGCCTTGATGGAGGCCGCCAAGGCCGGCAAGGAAGTCACGGTGGTGGTCGAACTGCGCGCGCGTTTCGATGAGGCCGACAACATCGACCTTGCCGAAAAGCTCCAGGACGTCGGCGCACATGTCGTCTACGGCATCGTCGGTTACAAGACCCACGCCAAGATGATACTGGTGGTGCGGCGGGAAGAAGAGGGCCTGCGCCACTACGCGCATCTGGGCACCGGCAACTACCACCCGCGCACGGCGCGGCTGTACACCGATTACGGCCTGTTCACCTACGACCAGAAGATCTGCAAGGACGTGCACAACGTCTTTCTGCAGCTCACCTCGCTGGGCAAGGTCAACAAGATGGAACGGCTGCTGCAGTCGCCGTTCACCTTGTTCAAGGGCATGGTCGAACGCATCGACCGCGAGATCGAGCACGTCGCCGCCGGCCACCCGGGAAGAATCATCGCCAAGATGAATTCGCTGGTGGAACCCGAGTTGATCCGTAACCTGTATCGCGCCTCACAGGCCGGTGTGGAGATCGATCTGATCGTGCGCGGCATGTGTTCGCTGCGACCCGGCATTGCCGGCGTATCGGATCGCATTCGTGTGCGTTCCGTGGTCGGCCGCTTCCTGGAACACCATCGCGTGTTCCATTTCGAGAACGCCGGTGAACCCGAGGTCTGGATCTCCAGCGCCGACTGGATGGAACGCAATCTCTATCGCCGCGTCGAGATCGCCACGCCGATACTCGACGACAAGCTGCGCCAGCGCCTGATCACGCACTTGCAGGCCTATCTGGCCGACACCGCGCAAAGCTGGCATCTGCAGCCCGACGGCGGCTACCACCGTGCCGACCATGTGCAGGACGTCGCGGTTCAACAGCGTTTGCTGGACGGCGATCTGGTCTGAATCGCGAACAGCGTCCGAGCTCCTCGGATCGAAGTCGCCTCGGGCCGTTCAATCCACCGACAGTTTGAAGTCGATGACTTTGAGCAGTTCCTGCTCGCGCTCGATATCGGCGCGCGTCAGCGGGTGTTGTTCCAGCCAGCCGCGCGGGCAGCGCAGTTCCAGGCTGCGACGACCGGCGGTCAGCACGAACCGCGGTCGTTGATCGTGCATGCGTGAGCGGTTCAGCAGATAGGCCAGCCTCAGGATCACCGTGAGGCGGCGCAAGGGTTCGCGCCACTGGGCCGGCAGTTCGTCGAACAGCGCGACGGCGATCTTGCCGCGATGCAGGCGCACCAGCGCGGCGAGCAGACGCTGGTCGGTCTGCGAAAAGCCATGCAGATCGGCGTGGCGCAGCATGTATTCACCGTGTTTGTGGTACGAGGAATGCGCGATCGACAGGCCGATCTCGTGCAAGCCTGCCGCCCAAGCGAGCAGGCGGCGGCATTCCTTGCTATCCAGCTTCCAACTGGCGGCGACCTGGGACAAGGCCTCGCTCGCGGTGTCCGCGACGGCCTGGGCATGCTGGGCATCGATGCCGAAGCGTCGGCCCACGGTGGCCACGCTGTCGGCGCGTACGTCATGATCGGACAGCCGGCCCAGCAGATCGTAGACCAGACCTTCGCGCAGGGCGCGGTCGGAGGTGCGCAGGCGTTCGATGCCGAGCGAATCGAAGACGCCGGCGAGCACCGCCAGTCCGCCGGCAAACACCGGGCGCCGATCTTCGCGCAGGCCATCGAAATCGATCTTGCTGATCTTGCCGGTCTTCAGCAGCAGCTCAACGGTCTTTTCCAGGCCTTCGCGGGTGATCTCGTCCTCGGCCCACTTCTGTGCGCGCATCACCCGCCACACGCCGCGGATGGTGCCGCTGGCGCCCAGGGCGAGATCCCAGCCGGCATCGCGGTAGGTCTTTTCGAGAAACTCCAGTTCCACGCGCGCCGCGAGGCGCGCGGCGTTGAAGTTGCGCTTGTTGATCGAACCATCGGCGAAAAAGCGTTGCGTATGCACCACGCAACCCAGCGACACGCTTTCCATCAGTTTCGGCTCGTTGTCGCGGCCAATGATCAGCTCCGTGCTGCCGCCGCCGATATCCACCACCAGACGCCGGCCGTGCGCGCCGTCCAGGCCGTGGGTAACGCCGCCGAAGACCAGCCGCGCTTCCTCCACGCCCGAGATGATTTCGATCTCATGACCCAGCGCCGCTTCGGCAGCGGCGAGGAAAGCCTCGCCGCCCTGCATCTCACGCATGGTGTTGGTGCCGACGGCGCGTACCTGTGAAGGCGGGATATGCCGCAGGCGCTGACCGAAGCGCTCCAGGCAGGCCAGCGCGCGTTCCTGCACCTGCGGCGAAAGCTTGCGTTCCTCATCGAGGCCCGCGGCCAGGCGCGTGGAATCGCGCAGTCGATCGATGACCTGAATCTCATCGCCGCGCGCGCGCGCCACCAGCATGTGGAAACTGTTGGAACCGAGATCGACCGCCGCGACTTCCTGCGCGCGCGCCGCGGCCAGGCCTTCCCCGGAGCTGCTCATCAGGCCAGGCGCGATAACAGGGCGAGCGACATTCCCGCGATGATCAAATAACTCAGCAGCGCGCCGATCTGTCGCTGGCGGGAGAAGCTGCGTCGCAGCATGCCCCAGGCGTAGACGTAGCGACCGAGTACGAACAGCAGTGTGACCCAACCCAGCCAGGCACCGCTGCCGGTCAGTTCCAGCAGCAGGCACAGCACCAGGAACAGCGGCGCGTTCTCGACCGTGTTGCCATGCGCACGAATGGCACGCGACAGTTCCGGGCGTTCCCCGTCGCCCAAGGAAATCTGCAGGCGCAAGCGCAGCCGCGACACGTTCAGAGCCAGCGCCACGATCAACAGGCCCAGCGCTGCGGCGGCAATGGCGGAGATCGGCAGGCTCATCACCAGGTTTTCCGGGAGTTCGGTCATGCCGTTGTCGGTCTGATGTTGGAGGGGGCTGCGTAAGGCCGGTTTGCGTACATCCGCCTGAGCGGCAGACGGCAGTGTGCGGATTGCAGGTCGGCACGTCCAGACTTGCCCGGCGTGATGGGCGCTCATGGCTCGCATGACATAGCCAATCCATTGACTCGGCAGCCGCTTTCCCAGACCATATGCGACCGAAAAGGCGCGTTCCGCGCATGTATCCAGGAGTCCTCCACGATGAAAGCCCTGCGATGGGCGACCTTCGCCGTCGTCGCGCTTTGGTCTGCGCAAGGCGTAGCCGCCGGTGATAGCGAAGCCGGCCGCGACAAAGCTGAAACCTGCTTCGGATGTCACGGCATCCCCGGCTACAACAATGTGTATCCGACCTACCGTGTACCCAAGCTCGGCGGCCAGAGTGCGGAGTACATCGTCACCGCGCTCAAGGCCTACCGCTCGGGCGAACGTCAGCACCCGACCATGGGTGCGCAGGCGTCGAGCATGAGCGACGAAGACATTCAGGACATCGCGGCATTCCTGTCGACAGCGCCGGCTGACGGCGCTGTCGGCAAGTGAACGGGGGCCCCATGAAGAAAACCTTATTGATGCTGGTGCTGGGCCTGACCGCGGGTTTTGCGCAGGCTGCCGAAGAACATCACGAGGACGCTGCGTCACAAAGGAGTGTCGACGAACTGGTGACCGTCTGTGCCGCCTGTCATGGCGAGCACGGTGACAAGCCGATCGCACCAAACTATCCGATCCTGGCCGGCCAGTATGCGAACTATCTCGAGCACTCGATCAAGTCCTACCGCAACGGGCAGCGCAAGAACGCGGTGATGTCGGCGCAGGCCGCGAATCTGAGCGATGTTGATATTCGGGTGTTGTCGCGGTATTTCTCGCTGCAGTCCAGCCCGCTGCACACGCCGGCGACGCCGAAGTAAGGCAAGCGACCCAAGGTATGACAAGAGACGGCCCGTACTCACGGGCCGTTTTTTTGTTGGGGGGTGAATGGCGCGGTCGCAACGCCGGGCCGCGCGTCATCGGCGCCACCGTGGTTTCGGTTCAGGCCTGCGGTTTGTCCGGAACGCGGGCAGAAGCGCCACAACTCGAACAGCTTCGATGCGTGTCCGGCAAGCGCCTGCGAGTTCAGTCCGAATTCAGAGTGCGCCGCGATAGTACGCGCGGCGGCGACAGGGAGGATCCGCACAACGCGGGCCATGACTGTTGCGGCGTCTCCATTCGCCCACCGCCGCTGCCCCCCCCAACTCAAGGAGCTGTCATGACTCACGCCAGAACGTTCGCTGCCGGCCTGTTGCTGCTGTCGCCAAGCCTGGCCCTCGCGGCACCGATCAGCACGCATCTCGACGGATACTACGTCCCCTATTCGGACATCGACACCGAAGCCGGCGAGGTCGACGACGGAGACGGATACGGCATCAAGGGCGAGTTCCAGTTCATCGACCAGGCGTATTTCACAGCCGAGTACCAAGCCAATACCTATGACGACATCGCCAACGTTGACGGTGATGCTGTGGATCTGGACATCGATTTCGTCCGCGCCGGTGTCGGCTACGTGCCGTTCGAATGGCCACTGTACGGTCGGGTCGAATACATCCACGTCGACGGCGAGCTGAACGATCTGCCGGCGGACCTGACGGCGGACGATGTCGATGAGGATGGCTATGGCGTCCATGTCGGCAGCAGCGGCTATCTGCTGCCGCAGTTGGCAGGCTATGTGGAAGTCGGCTATGTCGACATCGGTGATTTCGGCGATGGCCTGCAGGCGACAGGTGGCGTTTCCTATGACTTCAGCCCGATGGTCGGCGTGTTCGCCGAGTATCGCTACATGGATCTGAGCGCGGACCCGCTCGATCCCGAGATCGGCGAGGCGCGTGCCGGGGTACGCTTCAAGTTCGGCGTCTGAACACGAAAGAACCGCGCAGGCTGGAATGCAAAAGGCCCCGTGAAAAACACGGGGCCTTTTGGTTGAGAGGCCGCCAGGCCTCACGCAGCGTCGAGCTTGTTCAGAAGCGGGCACGCACACCCAGGCGCACATCCTTCAGGGTGATGTCGCCACCGTCGAAGTCGAGGTCGGTGTAGCGGTAGTCCGCGAACAGCGCGAAGGTGCTGTCGATGGAGTAGTCGCCACCCACCAGAAACTCGAAGCCGTCGGCGTCGTCGACGTCGACATAGCCGGCTTCGGCCACGATGCCGAGGCGGCCGTTCTCGCCGCGTACGCCACCGTGGACGCCGTAACCGTTCTGTTCGTCGTCGCCGTCGTCAAGCTGCACGAATTCGCCGCGCACGTACCAGATCGGCAGCGCATTGGTAGTGAAGCGGTAGCCGACGCCGGCGCGAATCTGGTCGAGGTCGCCGGCATCGTCATAGTCGACGCTCTGGTATTCGCCGGTGAAGAAAGCCTGGTCGCTGAACTGGAACTCGCCCTTGATGCCGTATCCGTCGCCGTCGTCGGATGCTTCACCGCCGCCATCCACGTCAATGTCGATATCGGCGCTGGGAACGTAGTAAATGTCCAGATTGTTGGTGGTGGCGGCGAAGCTCAGGGCCGGTGCCAGGCTCAGCGACAGTGCAGCCGCGATAGGTGCCAGTTTCATGTGCTTGTTTTCCTGTTGTCAGTTTGGGGGTACGCCGCTTCTGTGGCGACGTGGCGCCAGTATAGAACGGCCTGCTTTCAATGTTGTTGACATCAAAATGCCCGCCCCGCGCGCAGCGCAAGCCCGGACAGCGACCGGCTCTGGCGCAAGAAAAAGCCCCGCCAGGGCGGGGCTTTTCACATCCACGAACCACAGCCGGCTGGCGCTTACTCGTCGAGGAAGCTGCGCAGATAGTTGGCGCGGCTCGGGTGACGCAGCTTGCGCAAGGCCTTGGCCTCTATCTGGCGGATGCGCTCACGCGTGACATCGAACTGCTTGCCGACCTCTTCCAAGGTGTGGTCGGTATTCATGTCGATGCCGAAACGCATGCGCAGCACCTTGGCTTCACGCGGCGTCAGGCTTGCGAGAATCTGATGCGTGGCCTCGCCCAGAGATTCGGTCGTGGCCGACTCCACCGGTGAGATCGCGTTGCCGTCCTCGATGAAGTCGCCGAGATGCGAATCCTCGTCGTCGCCGATCGGGGTTTCCATGGAGATCGGCTCCTTGGCGATCTTGAGCACCTTGCGGACCTTGTCCTCCGGCATCTCCATCTTCTCGGCCAGTTCTTCCGGCGTGGGCTCGCGCCCCATTTCCTGCAGCATCTGGCGGCTGATGCGATTGAGCTTGTTGATCGTCTCGATCATGTGCACCGGAATGCGGATGGTGCGGGCCTGATCGGCGATCGAACGCGTGATCGCCTGACGAATCCACCAGGTGGCATAGGTCGAGAACTTGAAGCCGCGGCGGAACTCGAACTTGTCGACCGCCTTCATCAGGCCGATGTTGCCTTCCTGGATCAAATCCAGGAACTGCAGGCCACGGTTGGTGTACTTCTTGGCAATCGAGATCACCAGTCGCAGGTTGGCCTCGACCATTTCCTTCTTGGCGCGGCGGGCCTTGGCCTCGCCCATCGCCATGCGACGGTTGATGTCCTTGATCTCTTCGATCGTCAGCAGGCAGTCGGCCTCGATCTGCTGCATGCGCTTCTGCAGCGCGATGATCTCCTCACGGCGCTCGTTGACCGACGAGGAATGCTTCTTCTTCGACCGCACCAGACGGTCGACGAAACCCTCGTCGCTTTCGGCGCGCAGAAACTTTTCGATGAATTCGGTGCGCGGCACGCCGCAGTCGACCACGCAGATCCGCATGATCTGGCGTTCGAGACGACGAATCTCGGTGATCTTCGCGCGCAGATTGGTGGCAACCTCGTCGACGATCTTCGGCGAGAGCTTGAAGCGCATCAGGTGGTAGGCCACCTCGTCGCGATACTTCTCGGTCTTTTCGTCACCGGAACCGCGCTTTTCCAGCGCTTCCCAGGCCTGGTCGTAGAGCCGCTGCATTTCGGCGAAGCGCTCGGCGGTGACCACCGGATCGGGTCCGGTCGGTGCGTCGCTGCTGTCGTCGTCGTCGCTGTCGTCGTCCGAATCGTCATCGCTGTCATCGGCCGACGAGGTGTCCTCGGCCGGAGTGTCGTTCGGCCCGGCGCCTTCCGGATAGCCAGTTTCCGGATCGATGAAGCCAACCACGACATCGGCGAGACGCTTCTTGCCTTCCTTCACCATGTCGAAGGCTTCGAGCAGGATGGCGACCGTTTCTGGGTACTGCGCCATCGCGTAGAGGGCTTCGTTGAGGCCTTCCTCGATGCGTTTGGCGATGCGGATCTCGCCCTCGCGGTCGAGCAGTTCGACGCTGCCCATCTCGCGCATGTACATGCGCACCGGATCGGTGGTGCGGCCGAACTGGTCATCAAGCGCAGCCAACGCAGCGGCGGCCTCGTCGATTTCCTCTTCGTCCTCACCCGCGTTGACAGTGGCCGCCAGCAGCAGCGTGTCTTCGTCCGGGGTTTCCTCGTGCACCGTGATGCCCATGTTCTGGAGCATGCTGATGACGTCGTCGATCTGTTCGGAATCGACGATTTCAGGAAGATGGTCCGCCACTTCGGCGTAGGTCAGATAACCCTTCTCCTTGCCCTGGGCAATGAGGAGTTTCATCTGGGATTGTTTTTCGACGCTCATAGAAGTCCGACGGTAAGAGAGGGCGCGGAACCTGACATTATAACGATGTCGTCGGTTTTTCGCTTGGAAAGGATGGCGGTGCTTGAACCGCTTTATGGGTCCAAGCTCCCACCGATTCAAGGTTTAAGGTGAATCACGCTCGGCGTGATGCCGACCTACCCTCGCCCGCTTGCGGGAGAGGGGGGACCGCTCGCGACTGCGCGGGGTGGGTGAGGGGAACGGCCATGCCGCAGCAGATTCATTCTGTCGGGTGCCGCTTGTGGCATGGCCGTTAAGGTGAATCACGCGCGGCGTGATGCCGGCCTACCCTCGCCCGCTTGCGGCACGGCCGTTAGACAGGACGATCCAGGCTTTGTGCCGCGCGTGAGGCGGTCAATTCTCGTAGCTCCGCGAGCTCGCCGGCGCTGAGCTCGCGTTCGCGGGCGATTTCGAGCAGTGCGCTGGCACGCTGCCGACGGGCCTGAGTCCGCAGACGCTCGAATCCGTCGTTGAATTCGGACACCATCGCGGCTTCACTGCCGAAGATGCGGGACTCTGGGGGCGGAATCTCGCCGAGCAGCTTCGCCTCAGCCGGATCGTCCCAGGTGGCCGTCAGCGCGGCTGCGTTCTGCTCGGGATGGTCGTGGAAGTATTCGACCACGCGCAGCAGTAGCGGCAAGCCCGGTTCGTCCAGGCTGTGAAGTTCGCCGAAGCCCTGAATCGAACTGGCCAGTGCCGGCCGATCCAAGACCAGTTGCAGCAGTCGCAGAACCGGTCCCTTGAGCATGCGGCGGTCCTGATGGTTGTTGTCGGAGCCCTCGCCGCCGCGGCCACCCAGCATCGCCTCCACGTCCGCGCGCGGCATTCGCACAATGGGCACGATCGCATCGACCAGGGTCGTACGCAGTGTCGCACCGAGCATGCGCTCGAAGTACGGCTTCAGCTCGGCCGCGAAGCGAGCGCGTCCATCGATGTTCGACAGGTTGCTGCGTTTGGAAAGTTCGTTGATCAGGAACTGCGTCAGCGGCACCGCCTCGTCCACGCGCTGGCGGAAGGCCTCGGCGCCGATTTCCTGCACCAGGGTGTCGGGATCCTGTCCCTCGGGCAGGAACATGAACGCCGCCTCGCGGCCGTCGTTGACCTCCGGCAGCGCCTGCTCCAGCGCGCGCCAGGCCGCCGAGCGACCGGCTCGGTCACCGTCGAAACAGAACACGACGCGCGAGGTCGCGCGGTACAGCAGCTTGAGATGGTCCTGGGTGGTCGCGGTGCCGAGCGTGGCCACCGCCTCGGGGATGCCGGCCTGAGCCAGCGCCACCACGTCCATATAGCCTTCCACCACCAGCAGGTAGGCGGGATGCGCCACCGCCTGTCGCGCTTCGTACAGGCCGAACAGATTGCGGCCCTTGTGGAACAGCACGGTTTCCGGCGAATTGAGGTACTTGGCCGGGTCATTGCCGAGGGTGCGTCCGCCGAAGCCGATGACGCGACCGCGCGTGTCGCGGATCGGGAACATGATGCGGTTGCGGAAGCGGTCGTACGCGCCGCCCTGATCTTTCTCGATCAGCAGCCCGGCTTCGATGGCATGCCGCGGATCGGGCAGCTGGCGGGTCAGCGCATCCCAGGATTCCGGCGCGTATCCGATGCCGAAAGTCTTGGCGGTTTCGCCGGAGACGCCGCGCTTCTTCAGATATTCGACCGCCTGCGGCGCCTCGCGCAGCTGCGAGCGGTACACGCGGTCGGCAAAGGCCAACGCATCCAGCGGCCCCTCCAGCACGGCCCTGGATGGTCCAGAGCTGCCGACGCGCGGCACCTCGACGCCAGCCTGACGGGCCAGCTCCTCCACGGCCTCCGGAAAGCTCAGCCGCTCGTATTCCATGAGAAAGCTGATCGCGGTGCCGCTGCGCCCCGAGCTGAAGTCGAAGAACATCTGCTTCGCCGGAGAGACGAAGAAGGAGGCCGATTTCTCGTTGGTGAACGGCGACAGGGCCTTGAACTCGCGGCCGGCGCGTTTGAGTTCCAGCCGCGAGCCGATCACCTCGACGATATCGACACGGGCGATCAGGTCCTGGATGAAGCTGTCTGGAATACGTCCGCTCATGTCGGAAGCTTACGCCGCCGCCGGCCCCGAACCAGGGTTCTCAGCCCAGGCGCGCCTTGATGCGGCCCGACAGCGCGCCCATGTCGGCCCGCCCGGCGACGCGCGGCTTGATCCAGCCCATCACCTTGCCCATGTCCTTGGCCGATTCGGCACCGGTTTCGGCGATGGCCTGCTCGATCATCGCGGCCAGGGCCTCCTCGGACAGCGGCTGCGGCATGTAGTCCTTGATCTGCTCGATCTCGAAGGCCTCCTGCTCCGCCAGTTCAGGGCGGCCACCGTCGTTGAACTGCTGGATCGAATCGCGGCGTTGCTTGATCATCTTCTCGACGATGGCCACGATCGCGGCGTCGTCGAGTTCGATGCGTTCGTCCACTTCGCGCTGCTTGATCGCTGCCTGCAGCATGCGGATCACGCCCAGGCGCGCCTTGTCGCCGCCACGCATGGCGGTCTTCATGTCTTCGGTGATGCGGGACTTGAGTTCGGACATCGGCCTGGACCTCTTAAGATTCAAATTTATCGACAGGAACACAAAAACCGGACGCAAGCGCCCGGTCTTCGCGTAGTGGGAAGGCCGCGGTGCCGCAGCCCGACCGCGTTACCGCCTCAGTACATGCGCGTGCGGCGCGACACGTCGCGGGAAACGCGCTTCAACTGGCGTTTCACAGCGGCGGCACGCTTGCGCTTGCGCTCCTGGCTCGGCTTTTCGAAGTATTCGTGCTTGCGGACATCGGTGAGGACACCGGCTTTCTCGCAGGTGCGCTTGAAACGGCGCAGGGCAACTTCGAACGGCTCGTTTTCGCGGACGCGGACGCTAGGCATTCACAACTCTCACTTGGCAACGGGTTTCGTTGCTTAGGGGAAAATGGGCCGCGATTTTAGGGGCTGGGCAAGTTATACACAAGCCCTTTGTCGAAAGGCCGCCTGCGCTGATGCACAATGCCGCGGCCGATGAGTGACCGCACGCAAAAAACCGCTCCCGTACTCGCGCTGGAAACCTCCTGCGACGAGACCGCCGTCGCGATCTACGACGGGACGCTGCGCGCGCACGCGCTGCATTCGCAGGTGGCGCTGCACGCCGAATACGGAGGCGTGGTGCCGGAACTGGCTTCGCGCGATCACGTGCGCCGGGTCGCGCCGCTGCTTCGTCAGGTGCTGGGCGAGGCGGGTCTGAAGACGCAGGACCTGGCCGGTGTCGCCTATACCGCGGGTCCCGGCTTGATCGGTGCGCTGATGGTCGGCGGCGCCACGGCCGCCGGCATCGCGCTGGCGCACGGCCTGCCGCTGATTCCGGTGCATCACATGGAAGCGCATTTGCTGGCGCCGATGCTGGAGGACCGGCCGCCGGCCTTCCCGTTCGTGGCGCTGCTGGTGTCCGGCGGGCACACCCTGCTGGTCGATGTACGCGGTGTCGGCGACTATCGCCCGCTCGGCGAAAGCCTGGATGATGCGGTCGGCGAAGCCTTCGACAAGACTGCCAAGCTGCTGGGCCTGCCGTATCCCGGCGGCCCCGAGCTGGCACGACTGGCGGAGTCCGGCCGCGAAGGGCGTTTCCGCCTGCCGCGGCCGATGACCGACCGGCCCGGCCTGGATTTCAGCTTCAGCGGACTCAAGACCGCGGTGCTGACGAGCCTGCCGAAAGCCGCCAGCAACGAAGAGCGCGCCGATCTGGCGCGCGCTTTCGAGGAAGCCGTGGTCGACACGCTCTGCATCAAGTGCCTGCGCGCGCTGGAGGCCACGGGATACGAGCGGCTGGTGGTATCCGGCGGCGTCAGCGCCAATCTGCGTCTGCGCGCCGGTTTGCAGGGCAAGACGCGCGCGCGCGGCGCCGAAGTGTTCTTTCCGCGTCAGGCGTTCTGCACCGACAATGCGGCAATGGTTGCCCTGGTCGGCTGGATGCGCCGTGCCGAAGGTTGCCGTGCCGCGACCGCGCTGGAGGTGCGGGCGCGCTGGCCGCTGTCCGAACTGGGGCCGGTGGACGGCATTCCCGAATCAGCCGAAGGGGCTATCCCATGAGCGATGTCGTACTGATCGAGGACCTGACGGTCGAATGCATCGTCGGTCTCTACGAATGGGAGCAGCAGCTGCCGCGCAAGCTGGTGATCGGCCTGGAACTGGGTGTCGACAATCGGCGCGCCGCCGCCAGCGATGCGATGCAGGACAGCGTGGACTACGGTGCTGTGTGCGAATGCGTCACCGCGATCTGCAAGGCCACGCACTACCGTCTGATCGAAACCCTGGCCGAACACATCGCGCGCGAACTGCTGGCCGGGTATCCGCTGCTGGGCTCGGTACAACTGACGATCCGCAAGCCCGGCGCGGTTTCGGTGGCACGCAATGTCGGCATCCGTATCCGCCGCGAGCGGTGACGCGGCGCTTGTGGGGCCTAGCAGTCCGTCGGACTTGAAAGCGCAGGCGACCTGCTACGTTCTGGTGTGGTCATCGTTGGATCGTGCCGATCCGGACAGGATTCGCCCAGGCCGGCGCAAAGTCGCTTGCTGGGGATGAAAACAGACCTTTCCTTCGCTTTTCTCATCCACTCAAGACCGCCATCCGCTTCAGGTTGAACGCCAGGCACACCAATCCCCATTCGGCTTGGACGTTCTTGAGGCCCCGCACCAGAAATTGTCGGAAGCGCATCACCTGTTTGATGATGCCGAAGGTGGGTTCGACCGTGCATTTGCGCAAACCGTAGTCGGCCTTGCCTTCAGGCGTGGCCAAGCGATCGCGCATCCGGTCCAAGGCCGTGGGATGGTTCGGCATTACCGGGGGCGATGCCAAGCGCCGATCCAGCCAGCCCGAATGCGATTCACGTTTGCTCGCAATCAGCGGCTTGATCTGGGCAGCTTCACAGGCTTGGACGTTGGCCTCACTGAAGTAGCCGGTATCGGCAGCAAGTTGGATCGGCGTGTCTTTGTCCAAGCCGATCTGCTGCGGCAGCGCCTTGAGCGGATCGAGCATCGGTGTGAGCTGCTGCTTGTCGTTGGTCGCCTGCACGCAGTCGTAGGCCAGGATCAGCATCGAGGCGGCATCCACCGCGGCCTGAGCGTTGTAGCCCTGCACGAAGTCCGAACCCGCCGGCAGAATCCGCGATTCGGGATCGGTGAGGTTGATCTGGTCGCGGTCCTTGGGGCCGCTCTGTGGCGGTTGGGGTTCTTTGCCTTTGGGCTTTTTTCCCTGCTGGCGTTGGACCTCGCGCGCCTGGACCTTGGCTTCGTATTCGGCCTGGGCTGGCGCATCTCGTTGCGCCGCTCGGGCTTCGATGTCGGCTTTGGCCTTGCGGATCGCCTCGAGCCGGTCCTCCCGGCGCTGCAACTCCGCCGGTAGCGACAGGTCATCCGGCAGGCCTTCCGCCGCTTCGGCCCGACGTTTCAATTCCGCGATCTCGGCTTGGATCTGCGTTTCCAGCTTCTGCGCATGGCCATAGGACAGCGCCGAGTGCTTCGACGCATTGGCCTTGATCTTGGTGCCGTCCAGGCTCACCACGCCAAACTTCACCAGCTTCATCCCGGCCGCAATCCGCAGCACCTGCCGGAACGCCGATTCGATCTCGTCCCAGAACAGCTTG